>DNFG01000114.1 GCA_003487005.1 Bryobacterales bacterium | reverse complement strand
GAGGTCATTGACCCCGTGGGCCATTGACCCCGTGGGCCCCCCTCAGTGGGCCCCCTCAGACTGACCCCTTCGGCCCCCCTTCGGACCTCCTAGGCCAGAGTCCGGCAAGGCGTGCGGCAGTCTTGCGGCCTTCAGGCGTGATGAAGAAGTATGCATCGTCATGAAGTTCATCCAGATTGACCGAGGCGAGAACTTGAGGCGTTGAAGTCGTGGTAAGGCGGTACGCGACGACCTCCCCGCCCCGTAACAGCTGAGCTAGGAGTTCAATGATTAATCTAGTAGTCACCTGAATATATTCGTCATTAGCCCATTCCTTTACTTCTTCAAGTATCGTTTCCAAAGATTCGTAATCGTTTGCGACGGAATCCAGGACCATGCAGTACAACATCTCTTGTTCTGTTAAAGGCATGTGATTACAATGCCTTGGGTGATCCAGGCCGAATGTGGGAATGGAGAATCTTTCCATCCAGCTCGATCCAATGATGCGTGAAGGGCCCAGCGGGGCAGATATACTCTTGTTCGTGACTGGTCGCTCCCGAATAGCGAACCCCTGTGGCCGGCTCACTAACGTACCGGCCTGGGGCGCAATTTTTCATCAGGTCGTTCAGCGTGGGGAATCTCCTCACTCTTGCTTCGTATGCAGCCCAAGCAGCAGTTCCGATCTTGATGGCGACCCGAATTCCATTCCAAACCCCACACCACGGTGTCGGGTACGGGCACGCGGGTGCGCCTATTGCGCCCGGGCCTGTTCTCCCGAAACCTCGATGCCAACCCCCTCCATCCGCTGATGGAGGGTCATATCCTGTTAGGTCCGGAACCAGCATGGTCAAAACGTAGAACACGCCATACACATTCGACCACGCTATCTGCTCGAAGTCGGGCACAGAAATGGCGAATAAGCCTGAAGGATCGAGGTAATTCACCGGATCGCTACTGTTATAGGAATACCGGTTCCAACTCCCCGGGTCGGCGGGGCCGCCGGAGGCTTGGTAGGGGTCTGGGCTGGTGAAGCGGCCCCATTCGGGTTTGTAGTAGCGGTTGAGGGCGTAATCTAAGCCGGAGATGGAATCGCGGGTGTAGGTGGCGAATTTGGTGGTGTCGTTGTCGGTGGCGCCGCCGATTTCCTGGCCGTAGGGGGCGTATTTGTAGTTGGTTGTGCCTTTGCGGACGACGGAACCGAGGCGGTCGGTGGCGACCCATTCGCCTCCGATTTGTAGCAGGCGGCCGCCGAAATAGACGCGTTCCTGGTCGGGGAGGCGGACGGGGTAGGTGTAGGAGGGGTTTGTCTGGTTCGACCCGCTTAGCGGCAAATTGAGGCTGTAAATGCCCAGTAGCAGGCCATCGGCGCCGTAGAAATGGACGCGGTGGCGGTCCTGGCCGCGCTGGGAGACCATGCGTTCGTTGCGGGCGGAATACAGGTAGCTTTCCGAGAATTGCGGGCCGGCAGCGGTTCGGATGCGGTTTTCGATGTCGTAGCTCTGCGACTGACCGAAGGAGCCACCCCAGTTGCCGTTGGCGTCGTAGTATTGGCCGTTGATGCGGTTGGTGGTTCCGTTGACGGAGTGGGTGAAGCCGGTGAGAGAGCCTTTGGTGACGGATTGCTGGGTGAGGTTGCCGAAGCCGTCGTGGTTCCAGGCGAGTCCCCAGCCGCCGGCGCCCTGGGTGGCGGCGGAGATCAGGCGGCCGAGTTGGTCGTATTGATAGAGCACCTTTTCGCCCGAGATGTGGTCTTGTCTTTCCTGTATTCTGCCATCGTTGGCGGTGGAAGAAAAGCGGTTTGATGGAGAAATCGGCGGCGGGGGGGAGCGGTGGCGTGCCTGGCGTGCCGGGTGACGGCCTCGACGCGGAAAAGGGCGGGAAAGTCACCTAAATGAGTGAAGGAATGGGGAGACTTCTGATTGAGTAGTTTGAACTTTAATGTCCATTCGAGGGCACGGATCGAGGGGTTCCGGTATATATTGGGACAGTGACGTCCGTTTTCGCACGGTGGGCGCCGGTTCTGGCACTGGTTGTGGCGGCCCCGGTGTGTGCGCAGGTGACGATCGATGTGTCGGAATTGCCGGAAGGGCAGGTGGGGGTACCTTACGACTACACGGTGCCGCTGTCGAACACGACCTCGACGACGTGGTGCGGTCTGGTGGATCCGCTGCAGAGGCCTCCGGGGCTGCAGGTGGGGTGCCGGATCACGGGCACGCCCAGTATGCATGGGGAATTTGGATTCGAGTTCTACGCGAACACTTTGGGCGGCGGAGGGGCGACGCGGTACTTCACTCTGCGGGTGCGCGAGGGAGTCTATATCGAGTACAGCCAGATGGATGGGCAGGTGGGGACGCCGGTGGCGCTGGGCACACCCTCCTTCCGGGTGTCCGGCGCGGCGCCGTATCAATATACGGTGGAAAGCGGTTCGCTGGCACCGGGTTTGCAATTGAATCCGGCAACGGGGGCGGTGTCGGGCACGCCGATCACGGGCGGGGACTATGAGGCGACGATCCGGATCGTGGATGCGCAAGGGCGCTGGGGTGTGGCGCGGCTGCAAATGCGGATCAATGGTCCGCCCTCGCTGCAACTGGTGCCGAATCCGGTGACCGGGGCGCAGCTGCCGCCGGGGAAGTTTGGCTTTCCATACAGTTTTCAATTTTCCGCCAGCGGGGGGACGGCACCCTACCAATTCGTGGCGCGGGATTACGGCAACGGGCTGAGCATAAACACGGCGGGACTGTTGTCGGGCGCGCCGACGCGGTTGGGCTTCACGTCGGTGGAAGTGGAAGCGAGGGACGCGCACGCGAACTCGACGGGCAGGTTCAATTACTCGATTCAGGTGGCGATGGGGGGGAGCATCAACTGGACGATGATGCCGGCGCGGACTCTGGGAGTGCCGTTCACGTGGAATTTCACGGTGAGCGGGTTGGGGGCGGGATTACAGGCGGGTGTGACCGGGGCGCTGCCGCCGGGACTGGCGGTGGTGATGGGGCCGGGGGCGAACGAGGGGCGGATTGCGGGGACGCCGACGACGGCCGGCGATTACGATTTTGTCCTCAGAATCACGGACGGGGCGGGAGCGTATGTTGAATCGACTCAACGGCTGACGTTTGTGGGGACATCGGCGACGCCGCTGTCGATCGACACGGACCGGATGCCGGATGCGATGGCGGGGGATCCGTACTCGTACCAGATTCCGGTGAGCGGGGGGACGCCGCCATACACGTTCTCGATCGTGAATTTGCCGCAGGGGTTGACGGTGGGTGCGCAGACGGGGGTGGTGAGCGGATCGACGGTGCAGCCGTTTGAGTACTCGATATCGGTGCAGGTGCGGGACGCGGTGCTGGGGTCGGTGCAGAAGTCGCTGCCGTTCAAGGGGGAGAGCCGGAATCTGGAGTATCTGACGGTGACGACAGCGCCGGCGCCGGAGATGGCGGTGGGGTGGAAGTACTCGCTGGTGTTCAACGTGACGGGCGGGGCGGGACCGCCCTACACGATGGCCGTGACGGACGGGGTGTCCCCGCCGGGGTTGGAACTGCGCGGCGTGGGCGGCGGCAATTTTCTCCTGGATGGGAGTCCGGTGGAGGCGGGGACGTTCGATTTCGAGTTGCGGGCGACGGACCGGAACGGGTGGTACGGGAGGAAGCAAGTCCGGATCGTGGTGAAGCCGTTGACGCTGACGATTCTGCCGGAGGTGTTGGCGGGCGAAGTGGTGGAGGGGACGCACCGGCAGTGGCAGTTGAGCGTGGCGGGAGGGACGCCGCCGCTGGACTGGAAGATTGGGTACTCGGAGGCGAGCAGCGTGTTTGGGGTGGCGTCGGGGGGACTGCTTTCAGCGCTACCGCAGCCGCCGGGCGAGCGGGAGGTGCGGGTGAACGTGAAGGACGCGGCGGGGCAGTATGGGAGCCGGGTGTACCGGGTGACGGTGGTGCCGGGCGGACTGACGGTGGACGGATTTCCGGTGCGGGGCCGGATCCACGCGGCCTACGAGTTCCAGTTTACGGCGAGTGGGGGCACGGGGCCGTACACGTTCAGCCATTACGAAGGGGAGCTTCCCGAAGGGTTGGCGGTGCAGCCGGACGGCCGCCTGGCGGGAACGCCCCGGCAGGCGGGGACGTTCCGGTTCGCGGTGCGGGCGCTGGACGCGGCGGGGCGAAGCGGGACAAAGAACGTGGAGTTGCAGGTGGACGGGCGTCTGTTAGAAGTCTGGCCGGAGGAACTGCCGGATGCGCAGTCGGGCGACCCGTATTCGGTGCAATTCACGGCGACTGGGGGCCAGGGGCCGTACCGGTTCCTGATTCATGAATCGCACAACTGGTTTTACGGGTTCACGCTGAGCGAGGCGGGGCTGTTGTCGGGGTCGGCGGTGACGGAGCAGGACGTGAAGGTGAGGTTCCAGGTATCGGTGATGGACGCGGAGGGTTCTTACGGGAACGCGTGGCGGGAGTTCTGGTTCCGGGGCAAGGTGGGGTTGCAGATGGGTCCGGTGGAGTTGCCGGCGGCGAATGTGGGGGCGAGTTATCGTGCGGCGATCATGGTGAGCGGGGGCACGCCGCCGTACACGTTCCGGATCACCTCGGGCAGCCTGCCGCCGGGGCTCAATCTGCGCGCGGATGGGGAGATTCTGGGGATGCCGCAGCAGGAAGGGTCGTTTCCGCTGACGATCGAGGTGACGGACGCGGCGGGGGCGAAGGTAAGCCGGAGTTACACGCTGGCGGTGGGGAACGAGGCGTTGCGGATAGAGCCGTCCATGCTGCCGGCGATGGCGCAGGGCGTGGCGGTGTCCGTGGAACTGAGGGGCGAAGGCGGGACGGCGCCATACCGGTTCAGTCTGTCGGGCGGTCCATTGCCGGCGGGGCTGGCGTTGACGGAGCAGGGCCGATTGAGCGGGACGCCGGCGGGAGCGGGCGCGTACTCGTTCACGGTGGGGATGACGGACGCGACGGGGCGGTATGTGTCGAGGCAGTACACGGGGACGGTGGTGGAGAGCAGCGGGGGCGGGGGAGCACTCAGGGTGGTGACGGACAGTCTGCCGGTGATGGCGGTTGGAACGGCGGTGTCGGTCCAACTACAGGCGGCGGGGGGGATACCGCCGTACGTGTTCGAGCGGGCTTCCGGGACACTGCCGCCGGGCGTGACACTGTCGGGGAGCGGGTTGTTCAGCGGGACGCCGACGGGTGCGGGGACATTCGTTTTCCAGGTGCAGGTATCGGATGCTGCGTTCGCGCGGGTGAGCCGGTCGTTTACGGTGGCCGTTCAGGGCACGGGACTGCGGATCACGCCGGCGGTGCTGCCGAAGGCGCAGTATGAGCGGGGCTACTGGGTGGAACTGAAGGGAGAGGGCGGGGTGGGCCCGTACGGGTTCACTTTGAGCCAGGGTGAGTTGCCGCCGTCCTTCGAGTTGCAGAGCACCGGGCTGCTGACAGGCTATCCCCGGCACAGCCGTGCGTACACATTCACGATCCAGGTGAGAGACTGGAGCGGGCAACTGGCGGAACAGCAGTATGTGCTGGAGGTGGAGGGCGGGGGGCTGGTGATGGCGCCGGCGCAGGTGACGCCGTTCCCGGTGGGGCGCGCGTATGCTTTGGACATCACGACGAGCGGGGGCCAGGCGCCGTTTGCGTACACGCTGAAGGGTGGGGCGTTGCCGCGCGGGCTGACGATGAATGGGCAGGGGCAGGTGCGCGGGACGCCGGCGGAGGCGGGGGTCTTCACAATTGTGGTGGAAGTGAAGGACTTCCACGGGGAGACGGCGGAGAAGGAGTTCCGGCTGCAGGTGACCGGGTTGACGGTGCTGCCGGAGTCGCTGCCGGAGTTTGGGGCGGGCGCGGCGGTGGACGTGCAGTTCCGGACGGAGCCTGTGCTGGAGGGGACGACGTTCGCGGCGGCGGGGGCCTTGCCGGCGGGATTGACGCTGACGGCACAGGGGCGGCTGTCGGGGACGTTGAGCGGCGTGGCGGACGGGGCGCTGGTGATTCAGGCGATGTGGAATGGTGGAGTGGCGGGGGTGCGCGAGTACCGGATCCTGGCGAGCCAGCCACTGGCGATCAAGACGGAGGAACTGCCGGAGGCGGTGGTGGGGCGGTATTACCGGGCGCAAGTGGAGGCGATGGGGGGCCGGGCACCGTACCAGTTCCGGGCGCTGGCGGGACCGGCGGGCGTGGGGGTACATCCCCACGGGTTTGTGGACGGGATGCTGTCGGAGGCGGGCGAGTTCGAGTTGAATGTGGAGGTGGTGGACGTGGCGGGGGGGGGGGGGGGGGGGGGGGGACCGGGGGCGGGGGGGGGGGGGGGGGGGGGCCCCCCCCGGGGGCGGCCCGCCGGCCCGCGGGGGGGGGGGGGGAGGCGGCGGGCCCCGCCCCCCCCCCCCCCCCCCACCGAGCGCCCCCCCCCCCCCCCCCCCCCCCCCCCCCCTCCCCGCTCCCCCCGTCTCCGGCGGTCGCCGGCCCCCCGCCCCCCCCCCCGGCCAGCCAGTGAGTCGGGTCCG
>DNFG01000011.1 GCA_003487005.1 Bryobacterales bacterium | reverse complement strand
GCCACCTCCGCCAGCGACCGCCCGCGCGCCGCCGGTGCCGCCGGACTCGCCCCCTCCCCTTCCTGCCGCCCAGCGGAATGCACCGTTTCGATCACTTCAATGCGCTCTTCGCGCGCAGAAATCGCGTTCGGAACGCCCCCAAACCACTCTTTTTGCGCTTTCGCGCGCGATTCCAGCGGCGCCCCCCAAATCTCCAGCGCCAACGCCGGCCATTCGTCCTCCGCCAGACCGAAGCGTTCCGCCATCGCCGCGTCGTCAAACAGACCTCGCGCCCGGACCCGCGCCCCCAGAGCAAAGGCTGCCTGCGCAATGCTCTCCCAGGCATGTCCAATGTCGTGATGGACATAGCGGTAGGCCCGCGCCCCGTACTTCCACACCTCCCGCCACACAATCGAACTCAGCAGCACGACCACCGGCGCGTCGCTCCACTCCCCCAAGAAGTCCCCCACGCCCCGCTGCTCCGCCATGTGCGACGACGCCCGGTAGTGATACACGCCATCCGGCCACCCGCGCACCCCGCGCGCTGCAAAATGGACCTCCGTCGGGTGCAGATTGCCCGAGGATGGATTCACCCGCAGCGCATAGCGCATGCCCGACGGCGCCACCTTCGTCGCACTGATCGCGCAGGAATGAAAAAGCAGGCTGGACAACCACCCGGCGCCGCCGGTCAACTCCTCCCGCAACTCCGGGTCCGCCGGCAGGTCCACCACCGGCACGCCCTCGTAGTGCCGGAACGGATCCGGCATATTGGCCCAGTCCAGCACCCGCGCCGAAGCCCGCAGACGCTCCGGCGTGTGCTTCGTCGCTTCGTGGTATTCCCGCCAGAAACCGTTCATTCCCGCGGCTCAAAGAAGCTCAACGAGTTGTCTCCCTGGCTCAATATCCGCACACGCCGCAGTCCGCCGAACTGCTCCTTCAGCAAATGGGTGAACTTCGAGGCATGCTGCACCACCACCAGCGGCGGCGGCGCCCCGCCCAACCTCTCCAGACACAAGCCATACTCGGTTTCGCGCGGGTAGGGCGGATCCAGAAAGACAATATCCGCCTGGTATTTCGTGATCACCGGCGCCGCCGCCCCGGCATGCACCTCCGACCGCGCGCCCAACTCGAGCATCGCGATGTTTTCCTGCAAACACCGCAGCGCCGGCCGCGACTTTTCGAGAAACACCGCCCGTTTCGCCCCCCGGCTCAGCGCTTCGATGCCCACCGACCCGCAACCCGCGTAGGCGTCCAGGAACACGGCGTCTTCGATCCGCAGCGCCAATACGTTGAACAGCGCTTCCCGCAACCGGTCGGGCGTCGGCCGCACTTCATCTCCCGACGGCGTCTTCAGACGCCGGCTCCGGAATTCACCACCGATGACTCGCATAGCTTTAAACCAACCTTCCAGTGTCGCGCCAATCAGCCCACCAGCGCGAGTCCGTAACGCCGCTGCCAGTTGTCCCGGATATACCGGGTCGCCTCCGCCAGTTCCTCCGGGGAAGGCGGGTTTTCGACAAACGCCACCGCCTCGCGCCGCGCCAGTTCCAGCAAGTCGCTGTCTCTCAACAGGTTGCCGATCCGGAAGGCCGGCAGCCCGCTCTGCTTCGTCCCCAGAAATTCGCCCGGCCCCCGGAGCTTCAAATCCATGTTCGCGATGTAAAAACCGTCGGTCGAATCCACCAGCGTCCGGATCCGCTCCTTCCCGGTGTCGTTCAGGCGGTCCGTCACCAGAATGCAGTAGCTTTGTTCGCCGCCCCGGCCGACCCGACCGCGCAACTGATGAATCTGCGCCAGGCCGAACCGCTCCGCGTTTTCCACCACCATGACGGTCGCATTCGGCACATCCACCCCCACTTCAATCACTGTCGTCGCCACCAGCACCTGCACTTCACCCCGCTGGAATGCCCCCATCACTTCGTCCTTCTCCGCCGGTTTCAGCTTGCCGTGCAGCAAACCCACGCGCAGACCGGGAAACACGTCCCGCGACAGCTCTTCATACGCCTTTTTCGCCGCCTTCACGGCCAGCGTTTCCGACTCATCAATGCTCGGATACACGATGTATGCCTGCCGCCCCGCGTCCACCTCGCGCTTCACGAAACTGTAAATCAGTTCGACCTCCGCTTTCGTCCGGTGAAACGTCCGGATCGGCTTCCGCCCCGGCGGTAACTCGTCGATCACCGAGACATCCAGGTCCCCGTAGATGGTCAGCGCCAGCGTCCGCGGAATCGGAGTCGCCGTCATGACCAGAACATCCGGCGACACCCCCTTCTGCTGCAACGCCTGCCGCTGCAACACTCCAAAACGGTGCTGTTCGTCCACGATTGCAAGCCCTAAATGCGCAAATTCGACGCCTTCTTCGATCAACGCGTGGGTGCCCACACCGACTTGCGCGTGCCCCGTCGCCAGCGCCCGCTTGGCAAACTCTTTCTCTTTTTTCGTCATCGACCCGAACAGAGGCACGACCCGGTAGCCCAGCGGCTCAAAAATCCGCCGAAAATTCGCGTAGTGCTGCTGCGCCAGAATTTCCGTCGGCGCCAGCATCGCTGCCTGATAGCCGTCCTCGACCGCGATGACCATCGCCTGTGCCGCCACAATCGTCTTCCCGCTGCCCACATCGCCCTGCAACATCCGGTTCATGGGCGCGGGCGAGGCCATGTCAGCGGCAATCTCCTTCACCACCCGCTTCTGCGCCGCCGTCGGCTTGAACGGCAGCATTTTGAGGACCTGCTGCCGCGCCCGGTCCGTCAGATTGAACGCAATCCCAGGCTCCACCCGCGCCTGCCCCCGGCGCAGCGCCATGCCCGTCTCCAGCCAGAAAAATTCTTCAAAAATCAGCCGGACCTGCGCCGGGGACCGGAAGGCATTCAGCGCCCGCACATCCGACCCGGAGGATGGAAAATGCAGTTCCCGCAGCGCCAGACCCAACTCCGGCAGTTTCAGGCGCTTCTGCAGGAAATCCGGCAGCGCATCGCTCAATTCCGGGAGCCGGTCCAACAACCCTTTTAGAATCATCCGGAAAGCCCGGGTGTTCACTTTGCCCGCCGCCTCGTAGACCGGCACGATCCGGCCCGTGTGCAGCGAATCCTCTCCTTCGTCCTCCCCCCCGCGCAGCACCTCCAGTTCCGGGTGCAGCATGGTGATTTCGCGCGCGTAGGTGTCGTAATCCACCTTGCCGTACAACGCCACGCGCACCCCCGGTTCAAGCACTTTTTCGAGCCAGCTCGCGTGAAACCACTTGCCCACCAGCCGGCTGCCCCGCTCGTCGGTGAATACGATCTCGATCAGCCGCAGATTCCTCCGCTGAAACCGGGGCGAGTGCGCCGAGCGGACCGTCGCCAGCACCGTCGCCATCTCTCCCGGCGCCAGCGCGTCCAACGGCTTCACGTTCGAACGGTCCTCGTAGCGGAACGGCGCGTACGTCAGCAAATCCCCGGCCGTCAGCAGGCCTTTGCCTTCCAGGTGCTTCGCGCGCTGCGGCCCGACGCCCTTCACGTACATGACAGGTGTATTGAGGTCCACCAAACCCGCTAGTGTACAATGCGCCCGGCCCCCGAGGGCTGTAAGATAACGGGATGGACGGGTTCAATCGCCCGCCCGGCCGCGATTTGAAGTCCAGAACCAGAATTGTCTAAAGATGATGTACAAACTCACCCTTCTCCTCTCCCTCTTTGCCGCCCTCGCCTCGGCCCAGATCCGTGTCGGCATCGTTGGCACCGACACCTCCCACGTCCCCGCCTTCACTTCCATCCTCAACGACCCCAGCCACAAAGACCATGTCCCCGGCGCCAAGGTCGTCGCCGCGTACAAGGGCGGATCCAAGGATCTTCCCTCCTCCTGGGACCGCGTCGACAAGTATGCCGAAGAAATCAAGACCAAATGGGGGGTCGAAATCGTTCCCGACATCCCCACGCTGCTTTCGAAGGTCGACGCCATCCTGCTCGAGAGCGTGGACGGCCGCATTCACCTCAGCCAGTTCCGCGAAATCGTCAAAGGCGGCAAGCCCGTCTTCATCGACAAACCCCTCGCCGGCTCTTGGGATGACGCCAAAGAGATCGCCCGCCTGGCGCGCCAGCATAATGTCAAATGGTTCTCCAGTTCCTCGCTTCGTTATGGCGAGAACCTGGAATCGCTGCGCCGCCCCGACGCCACCGGCGTCATCACTTGGGGTCCCGGCCCGATCGAGAAGAGCCACCACCTTGACCTGAGCTGGTATGGCATCCACGCCGTCGAAATGCTCTATGCCCTGATGGGCCCCGGTTGCGTCGAAGTCACGCGCACTTACACCGACGGCGCCGACGTCGTCACCGGGCGCTGGAAGGATGGGCGCATCGGCGTCACGCGCCTGGGCCGCCCATCGTCGCCTTACGGAGCGGTGGTGTTCGCCGCGAAAGGCGCGGCCGGCAATCTCGACAAGGCCTACGGCGGCTATGCCCCGCTGGTCCGGCATGTGGTGAAGTTCTTCCAGACCGGCAATCCGCCCGTCAGTGAGGCCGAAACCCTCGAACTGTTCGCCTTCATGGAGGCGGCCCGCATCAGCCGCGAAAAGGGCGGCGCCCGCGTTCCCCTGCCGGTGCGCTAACCGCTTTCGCGCTAGACTCAGTAGTTTATGTCTCAGTTGCTCCAAGGCAAAAGCGCCCTTGTGCTCGGACTCGCCAACCGCTGGTCCATCGCCTACGCCATCGCGAAGGCTTTCCGGCGCGAGGGCGCCAATGTCATCCTCACCTATCAGGGTGAGCGCCAGAAGACGACCGTCGAGGAGATCGCCCAGGAACTCGAGTGCCCGCGCGTGCTCTCCTGCGATGTCACCCAGCAGGCGGACCTCGACCGCCTCTCCGAGATCCTGCGAGCCGAAGGCGAACCCCTCCGCGCAGTGGTCCATTCCATCGCCTTCGCCAACAAAGAGGATCTCGCCCGCCCCTACATCGAGACTTCCCGGGATGGCTACCTGCTGGCTCAGGAGATCAGCGCCTATTCGCTGGTGTCCGTGTCCCGCGCCGTCGCCCCGGTGATGAACCAGGGTGGCTCCATCCTGACTCTCTCCTACCTTGGCGCCAATCGCGTCCTGCCCAACTACAACGTCATGGGCGTCGCCAAAGCCGCTCTGGAGGCCAGCGTCCGCTACCTTGCCTCCGAACTCGGGCCTCAAAATATTCGCGTCAACGCCATCTCCGCCGGCCCCATCAAGACCGCTTCCGCCCGCGGGATCAAGGACTTCTCGAAGATCCTGGACCGCGTGACAGAGTCCGCCCCCCTGCGCCGGCCGACCGAAGCCGGCGAAGTCGCCGACACGGCGGTCTTCCTCGCCTCGAACCTCGGCCGCGGAGTCACTGGAAACGTGCTGTATGTCGATTCCGGTTACCAAGTGATGGGCTTTTAGCCCCTTTTTTCCGCACAATTAAGACACAAAGGCGCCTCGGGACGCACCCGGAGGCGAGCCGGCGCGATCTCCTCCTCACAGCGGACGCAAAGCCCGAATTCGCCCTTGTCCACCCGGTCCAGCGCCGACTCCACCTGCTGAAGCCGCACCTGAGTCCGGCGCCGCAGCGCTAACGCCATCTGCTGCGCCTGCATCGCGTCCTGCCTCGTCAGCCGGCCAATCGCCGCATCCGGGCTCACCGGTGCCACATCCTCGGCGCCCCTCTCCAACCCCGCCCGCAATTCCCCTCGAAGCTCCTCAAGGAGCACACGGAACTGCTCAACCTGTTCATAAGTCAGCACGTCCTCAGTGTAAGCCCCGGGAGTCACCGCGAAAAAATAGGCGGGCCGCTTTCTCTTTCGAGTGGCACGGCCCGCCTGTCGGAGGAAGAACGTTGCAATCACCTGCCGAAGCACCCGGCGTGGATTGCTTAAACAGAAGTATATCGAAGAATCAGCACGGGTCAACCCGACCAGACACAAGTTACTGCTAGGATTTTTCTGATTCAGCGCGCAAGAATCCACTCAAGTCCTCCGCCTCTGCTCCGATATGCGTGTTGGCTGGACTCCGCACTGCTTGCCGGCGGGAAGTTCGCGTTAACGCCAGTTGGGGCAGATTCCCCTGACTCGGGCCCAGGTTCATCCACGATGCAGCCGGCGCGATGAGGGCGACTGGCGAGGAGGATTTGAAAGTGAAGATTCGATTGGGTTTGGCGGTACTGGCTGGTTTTCTGGCTGCGGGGACGGCGCTGCGGGCGGGCGATCTGAAGGTCTATCCATCGCCGCATACGCTGCAGATCGGCAAGACGCAGGAGGTGGTGCTCGGCCTCGCGAACACGGCGCCCGGAGGCGGGATTCCGCTCATCAACGGGGACATGATCGAGCTGAGTTTCGACCTGCGGGGAGGCAGCCTCGCGGACGGCCCGGTTTCGGTGCTGATGCAGGGGGACCGGTTTCAGGCGCAGAGTTTCCTGGTCGAGCGAGTGGAAGGCCAGAACATGGTCCGGATCACCTACGCCGGTCCCGGAACACTCTGGACGGCCGCCGAAAGCCTCCAGATCGGGCTCAGGATCACGACTCCGAACCTGCCGGGCGTCGCCTTTGTCGTCATGCGGCTTCCCGTCCGGGACGGGCGGTTTGGGCCGGAAGAATGGTGCGTTTTCCCCATCAATGTGCTGACGGACGAACAGGCGCCGGCGGCGGGACCACAAGGGCCCGCGGGCCCACAAGGGGAACCGGGCGCCAGGGGCGAAACCGGGCCGGCGGGTCCCCAGGGGCCCAAGGGCGAAACGGGCGCCCAGGGTCCGGAAGGCCCGCGCGGCGAAACGGGTCCGGAAGGTCTTCGCGGACCTGCCGGACAAGTTGGCCCTCAGGGACCCCAGGGTGAAACCGGCGCGACGGGTCCGCAAGGCCCGCAGGGAGAGGCCGGGGTGGCTGGTCCTCAGGGCCCACAGGGCCTCCAGGGTGAGACAGGAGTCCAGGGGCCGGCCGGACCTGCCGGTCCGCAGGGGCCACAGGGTGAAACCGGCGCGACCGGCGCGACGGGTCCGCAAGGTCCCCAAGGGGTCCAGGGTGAAACAGGCGCGCAGGGCCCGGCCGGACAGACTGGTCCGCAAGGCCCGCAAGGCGAAGTCGGCGCGACCGGCGCTCCGGGGCCCCAGGGTGTACAGGGCGAAGCCGGTCCGGCCGGCGCAACCGGGTCGATAGATCGGAAGAGC
>DNFG01000184.1 GCA_003487005.1 Bryobacterales bacterium | reverse complement strand
ACCGTACTTTTCGATGAACATGCAGATTTCGTGCTGCATCGGCTGTCGGTCCGGTTTGGCATGCCGGTGCTTCCGGAGTGGGGGGAGTGGTTCCGGACGGAGCTTGATCGCCGCCGCCTGATCGAACCGATATTCGGGTGGAACTGTTCGCCGGTTGTCGTGAAAGGGACGAAACTGCGGATGCTTCGGGTGGTGAGCCAGGGCCTCAAGCGCAGATCCATTCAGGTGGCGGACGAAGGTTCGTGGGATGTCCCGTCATCCTGAGTTCGCGCGTCGAGTTCAGACTCCAGTTCCTCGATGGAGGGCAGCGTGGACTTCAGGCTGTCAGGAAGACTCTCGGTTAGTCTGAACTCCGCGATTCCCATCGGTTTCCCGATGTCGCGAAGCGCGTACTCCACCACAATGCCTTCCTTGGACCGGCAGAGGATCAAGCCAATGCTCGGCTGATCGTTGGGATGACGCAGGAGATCATCGACCGCGGACAAGTAGAAGTTCATCTTGCCGACATACTCTGGGCGGAAGGGGCCGGCCTTTACCTCCGCGACGATGAAAACTCGGAGCTTGAGGTGATAGAAGAGCAGATCGAGGCGATAGTCTTCGCCTCCGACCTCCAGCGGCACCTGGCTTCCGACAAAGGCAAAGCCCGAACCGAGTTCCAGGAGGAATTGCCGCAAGTGGTCGAGAAGACCGCGTTCGATATCTCGCTCGCGGGCGTCGTTGTCCAGCGTGAGGAAGTCGAAGTTGTAGGGGTCCTTGAGGATTTGTTGGGCCAAGTCCGACTGCGGTTGAGGAAGCGCGGACTGGAAGTTCGAGATGGCTTTGCCCTGCCGCTGATAGAGCCTGGACTCGATCTGAAGGATCAACACGTTCCGGCTCCAGCCGTTCTCGATGGTCTGTTGGGTGTACCAGAGCCGCTCTAGTGGATCCTTCACTTTGTCCAGAAGCGTGCAGTTATGAAACCAGGGAATTTGTGCAGCAGCCTGCTGCACAATTGACTCCTCCGGCCACGCCTCCGCTAAGGCTCTCATGTACTTGAGGTTACGGGGTGACAGCCCCTTCATCTCGGGGAACGACTGGTGCAGATCACGCGCCAGCGAATCGATCACTTTGGCTCCCCAACCTTCCCGGTCCTGACGAACGAGAATCTCCCGGCCGATCGACCAATACAGCAGCACGAGTTGGCGGTTGACGGCCAGGCCCGCCCGGACCTGAGCCTCCTGGATCCTTCGCTTCAGGTCGGCAAGAAGCGCTTTGTAGGCGCTGGAGGGTGAGGTTTCCTTTGACATGGTGCTGCCCCAGCTTGCAGCGCGCCGTCCTCACCGCCAAACGAGTTGCACCACCCACGAGGTCCTCATGCCAATGACTTCCATCAACGACTACTTGCGGCGATACGGAAGTGCACTCGGACATCGAGTCCTCGCACAGTTCCCGCCTCTCCATGCCCCGGAAGATCCACTCGCAGATGAACTCCGGCAACTGAAACGGCGGCCGTTTCCCGCCCAGGCACTGGCGATCATGGGCATCGTCAAGCGGTGGCGGGAGGCCCGCTGCGCCGGGGCCGTAGCTGAATGTGGCACCGGCAAGACTCTGATCTCTCTTGGCAGCGTCTACGCCCACGCGGAAGGCCGGCCGTTCACGGCACTGGCCATGGTGCCACCGCAGTTGGTCGAGAAGTGGGCAAGGGAGTGCTTCCTCACGATCCCCGGCGTGCGCGTCTTTGTCATCGACGGCGTCCGGAACGGCGTCGGTTCCAACGGATTCAGCGGCGTGAATGAGGTGCGGCTGCGGAATGGACGGATCGTGCGCGAGGGGCTTCGAACGACACTGAGCGAGCTCCGCCTGGCCGGCAATCACCGCTGCGCCCGGGCGAAGTGGCAGGCCACGGTTCAGGGTCCAAGCGTCTTCGTTGTGTCGCGAGAGCGGGCGAAGCTCGGCTACTTCTGGCGGCACGTCATCCGTTCGGCGGGCAGCGGACCGTTCCTCGGCAATGTCATCAACCCCGACACCGGTCGTCCCGTAATGACCAGCGACGACCAACTGAGGCGAGCCGACTTCCGCAAGGTGAAGCATTCCGAAGTGGTCATCCCAGAAACAAACCGCGACCGGCGGCCGTTCTTCAGCCCGCTCTGGCAGGCGGACAACCAGAAGATCCAGCGCATGGCGCCGGTCGAGTTCATCGGGCGATACCTGAAGGGCTTCTTCGATTACGGCATCGCCGACGAGGTCCACGAACTGAAGGGCGAGACGGCGCAGGGCAACGCCTTGGGCACGTTGGCGGCGACCTGCGGGCGAACGGTAATCCTAACCGGGACGCTGTTAGGCGGGTACGCCGATGAGTTGTTCAACATCCTCTACCGGCTCGATGCCCGCGCGATGCGCGAGGACGGCTTCGACCACGGCGAGGGCGGGTTGCGGCAGTTTGCGGAAGCCTACGGGGTTTTGGAGAAGGTCACGACGATTGAGGAGTCCGAGAACTCCTGCTCCAAAGCGCGCGTGAGCACGACCGTGAAGCGGAGGCCCGGCGCGTCGCCACTGCTATTCGGGAAGTACCTCATGAACTTGGCGGCGTTCGTGTCCCTCGAAGACATTTCGGACGCGCTGCCCAGCTACGTTGAAGAGGTGATCTCCGTCGAGATGGACGCGGATCTCAAGAAGGCGTACTCGGATCTCGAGTCCGACATCCGGGAAGCGCTTCGGGAGCATCATGGGAACGCGTCGGTGATCAGCACCGCGATGAACGCTCTGCTGCTCTATCCCGACCGTCCGTTCGGCCTTGGCACCTTGTACGGCTATGCGCTCAATCCTGAGTCCGGGGAGCGAGAGCGGTTCGTGATCGCGGATCCGCCCGATCTGGATGAGACCGCTCATTACGCCAAGGAGCGGCGCCTGCTCGAAGAGGTGCAACGGGAACTGGCGCACGGGCGCCGGGTACAGGTCTACGCCGTGTACACGCAGAAGAGGGATGTCACCCGACGGCTGCAGAGCATTCTGCAGGAAGCGGGAATTCGCGCTGAAGTTCTGACTGCGGACACCCCGCCAGAACAGCGCGAAGCCTGGTACGAGCGGCACCTCCGAAGTGGGATGCAGGTTTGCATCTGCCATCCGAAGCTGGTGCAAACCGGCCTCGATCTCCTGGAATTCCCGACAATCCTGTTCTACGAGACGGGGTATTCGACCTACGTTCTGCGTCAGGCCAGCCGCCGCAGTTGGCGCATCGGGCAGAAGCGGCCGGTGCGGGTTGGCTTCCTGACGTACGCGGGCACGGCCCAGGAAAGCTGTTTGCGCCTGATGGGCAAGAAGCTGCTGGTGTCGCTCGCTATGGAGGGCAAGCTCCAGGCCGAAGGACTGCAAGCGATCGACGAGGACGACGATGTCCTCACGGCGATGGCGCGCGAACTGGTCACCCGGCAAGGGGTGGGAGAGGCTGCGGCGGAGGTTTGGCGATCTCTCCAGCAACAGGCAACGCAGGAAAAGGCCACGACGCCAGTGATTGAGCCACTCATTGACCTCGGCTCAACGCCGGAGCCCGAAATGCCGATGCCGACGGCTGCGATGGGACCGGCAGTCCAACTCTCACTGTTCTGAAACCACCGTGGAGGTGACAAATGCCTGAGCAATCAACCGTTCGCGACCCTCGCTCGCTGTTCGACATCGACGAGCGACTCGCGGAACTGATGGACCTGGTCGCAGATGCAGCCGCCGATGGACAAGAGCCTCCCGCAGAACTCATCGAGGAGATCAACGAGTACATCGAGGCTTTCCAGTCCAAGGTGGACCGCATCGCCGGCTACCTGCGCTGGCAGGAGTCGATTGCCTCGATCTGCGGCAGCGAAGCGGAGCGGCTCTACGCGCGGAAGAAGTCGGCGGAAGGGCGTGTCAGCCGCCTGAAGAACATGTTGCTGCACTTCATGCTGTCCAGAGGGCTTAAGAAGCTCGAAGGAGAGCGCGCGGCAATCGGGCTTCAGCCGAACTCGGCGGCCTCGCTGGTCGTGGACGATCCGCTCAAGATCGGCGAGTGCTTCTTCGAGCGATCCATCGGCTTCACGAAGACCGAAATGCAGGAGCTAATCTACCAGTTGCCCGCAGGAGAGCTGAGGGACCGGCTGGAGGCGCGACTCGCCGAGGACGGATGGCAGGTCAACGGCGGCGCGATCCGGGCGGCCTTCGCGAACGGCGCGGAGATCGACGGCGCCCGGCTCGTGAAGGGCCATCACATCCGGATCCGATAGGGCAACTCGTTCGCTCCAAGGGATTGGTCGGCTGACAATTCGGGTGAACGGTGCTGTTGATGCACTTTGCAGGAATCGCATTCACACTCGGGTTGCTCTGGCTCATGTGGAGTGTCAGGGGAAAACTGAGCTCTCACGGCTTCGAGTACGTCCATTGGGTTCCCGCAAGCCGGCGTTCAATGGTCCAGGCGGTGGCCGCTGGTGCTGGAGCTGGCATTCTGGTCGCGTGGTTGTTCGGTGGCTACGACAAGAGCGCCAGTCCGATGTTCACGGACGTCTGGATGGCGATCACGCTCGGGCCTCTGGCGGAGGAGCTGATCTTTCGTGGTTATCTCTTCTGGGTGATCGGCTCGCTTCTCGCGCGTCTGAAGGTTCGCTCTGGTGCTGCGACCGCATTCGGCGTCGCAGTGCTCTTCGCCCTGGCGCACGCGTCGAAGTCGGGGATCACCGAGCCCCAACTCATAGCCATCTTCGGTACGGGCCTGCTCTACGGCTGGTTGCGGCTCGATTCCGGTTCAACGGTTCCCCCGGTCATCGCCCACATCCTCTTTAACGCGGTCATCTACCTGGCCGCTGTCTTCGTCTGATTCGACTTCCCATTCCAGGAGTTCCCCGCATGTCTCGTTCCACCGAGGAGTTCCGTAGTGTGTTCAAAGCCGCCCGGCGGGCTGGCACCCCTCTCGTTGCCATTCGGACGGCCGACCCGGCCAGCGCCATGGCACAAGTCATGGCCAGTCTGAACGGCAAGAGCGAGATCCCAGTTGTGGTCTGGGACATTCTCAATGGGCTAATGGGCCGCAACGAGCCTGGCAAGGCCGCGGCAGGCAAGCTGGTCGGCGAGAACGCCGGCCCCCTCGGCCCAGCCGACGCTCTGGCGGCGGCGCAGAAGATCGCCAGGGACGCCATCCTCTTCTTCCTCAACCCGCAGCGTGTTTGGGAGCAGGTAGACGTTCTGCAAGGCGTCTGGAATCTGCGCGACCTTTTCAAGGCAAACGGCCAGGTGCTCGTGCTGATCTCGACACCCGGCGCCTCCTTGCCAGCGGAACTGCAGAGCGATGTCATGGTCATCGACGCGCCTCTGCCATCGGCGGAGGAACTCGCGTCGCTCGTGCGGGAGACCTTCGAGGCGGCCGAACTTCCGGCGCCGAGCGAGGAGATCATCCACAAGGCGGTCGATGCGCTTGTAGGCCTGGCCGCGTTCCCGGCGGAACAGGTGCTGGCCATGTCGCTTTCGAAAAGCGGACTGGAATTCGACCGGCTCTGGGATCGCAAACGGCAGGCGGTGGAGCAGACACCGGGACTCACCATCTGGCGAGGCGGGGAGACGTTTGATCAGATCGGCGGCTGCGAGAACATCAAACGCTTCCTCGACGCCGTCATTCACGGCGAGGAAGCGCCCCGTGTCATCGTCTTCGTGGACGAGATCGAGAAGGCCTTCGCTGGCAGTGGAACGGACACTTCGGGCGTGAAGACCGAGATGACCGGCACGATGCTTAGTTGGATGCAGGACCGCGGCGCGGACGGCGTGATCTTCATCGGGCCGCCGGGTGCCGCGAAATCGGCCGTGGCGAAGGCCGCGGGCGCGACGGCAGGGGTCCCAACCGTGGCGTTTGACCTGGCGGCCATGCAGAGTTCGCTGGTCGGCGGCTCGGGCGAACGGCTGCGGGCGGCGCTACAAGTGGTCGATGCCATCTCGCAAGGCCGAAGCCTCTGGATCGCCACCTGCAATTCCATCACGAGCCTGCCGCCTGAACTACGGAGGCGGTTCACGCTCGGGACGTTCTTCTTTGACCTGCCAACCGCCGAGGAGCGCGAGGCGATCTGGAACATCTACGAGCACCGCTGGCAGTTGAACGGCGAGCGCCCGGATGACGATGGCTGGACCGGCGCCGAGATCAAGGAGTGCTGCCGAAAGGCTTGGCGGTTGAAGCTCTCTCTACGCGAATCGGCAGCGTACATCGTGCCCGTTTCGCGCTCGGCAGCGGACCAGATCGAGGCGCTGCGGCGGCAGGCCTCTGGGCGATTCCTGAATGCGTCCCAGCCGGGTGTGTACTCAGCAGAGAACGAGCCCTCGGCAGTCGGAGCAGGAAGGCGCTCGTTCCGGGAGATCGGGGATTGAGGGAGCACTGCCATGAGCAAATTTGAAGAATTGCGTACGGTTTTGGCCGACGAGCGCTTCCTTGTCGAGGCGCTCCGGGAGCTTGGGTACAGCCCGGAAGTCTCGAACGAGGGCATGAGCCTCTACGGCTACCTCGGTGACGAGAGGCCGGAGAAAGCCCACATCGTGATTCGCCGGCGGCAACTCGACTCGGCCAGCAACGACATCGGCTTCGCCCGAGACGAAGGCGGCGTTTACCGTGCGCTCATCAGTGAGTACGACCGTGGCATCGGGTTCAATGACGCCTGGCTGGGACGTGTTGCCCAGACGTACAAGGAGCGCCAGACGATGACGGTCGCGAAGTCGAAAGGCTACCGGTTCCTGGGGCGGCAAGTGGTTGAAACGCCTGCCGGCAAGAAGGTGCAACTCCGGTTCGCAGTCCGCTGAGGAGGTTGAGTATGGGCGAGAAGACCATCACCGTCGAGATCGACGAACAGGGCAACAGTTCCATCGACCTCCACGGCTTTCACGGCAAAGGCTGCGGCGATGTTGCCGAAGCGCTGCGGGACAAGGACACTCTGGTCGTGGACCGCAAGAAGCGCGAATTCCACGTCACTGCGGCCGAAAGCCGGGTGGTTCGCAACTCGATCAAAGGGTGAACCGCCATGCAACTCCGTGTCCACGCTTTCATGGAGTCCAGCACTGTGAACGGCCCCGGAGCTCGAGCGGTGGTCTGGGTGCAGGGTTGTCCGCTGCGCTGTCCAGGTTGCTGGAACCCGCAGACACACGACCCGCTGCGGGGCTTCCAGCGCGATGTTTCGGAGATCCTCGAATGGTTCGCAAGGGTAAGCTGCGAGAACCGGATCGAGGGGCTCACGATCAGCGGCGGCGAACCGATGGAGCAGGCGTCAGCGGTTCTGGAACTGCTTCGCAGGCTGAAGGCGGCACACCCCGCAGTGACCACAGGGCTGTTCTCGGGCTACACGGAACGGGAACTCCCTGACGCCTTGTGGCGAGCTATGCAGGGCCACTTGGATTTCGCTGTGCTTGGCCGCTACAACGCAAGGCGGCGCAGCCACGATCCGCTGGTTACGTCAACCAACCAGGTGCTGCATCTGTACACTACCCGCTACTCAATGGCTGACTTCGAGGCACAAGCCGCGGAAGTCCACATCGACGATACCGGTCTGGCCCAGATCACCGGCTTCCCCGTTCTCGGCTCGCCAGTTCTTGGCTAGCCGTCCCCGTTTCACTTTTCATCCTGGAGTCTTCTATGGCCACACAAGGCAGTCTCTTTGCGTCTGTCGGCGCGGTGCTCACACTGCCGGTCCCCGTTATGCCGACCGGCAACGGCGCGGACGGAGACCCGCCGTCTTCGTCCCCGACTGTTCCGATTCACGATCCTGGCGTCGATCTCGCCCGGAAGACCGTCTGCATCAAGGTCCGCCTGTCGACGATGGGCAACACCCGGAAGGTTTCCACTTCCCAAATCGAGGCGGACGCCGACAAGGACCTTCTGCGCGTCTCGAAGCACCTGCTCGATTCCGCCGAACTGAAGGCGATTGGCCGGTTCGACGGCGAGATCCGGCGGTTTCTCTACAACATCTGCCTGCCGTTCGAGGTCGGCATTCACCTGCTGCCGATTGCCGCCATCGAAGCCGTCGAGCAGAAGCTGCGCCAGTTCGCCGAACAGCGGCAGGAACTGGTCAAGGCGTTCCTCGCGGCCTACCCGGCCCTGTGTCAGGACGCGGCGAAGCGCCTGCGGGGTCTCTACGATCCGGCCGACTACCCGCCGTCGAGCGACGTCGAGCGTGAGTTCGGTTTCTCGTGGCAATA
Source organism: Bryobacterales bacterium (assembly GCA_003487005.1). Taxonomy (GTDB): domain Bacteria; phylum Acidobacteriota; class Terriglobia; order Bryobacterales; family Bryobacteraceae; genus PNKE01. Next base: position 12,085 of record DNFG01000184.1, on the reverse strand, counting down.
CGTCAGCTTCGGCGTTCCCGATCAGCTCAAGGGCATCTCCCAGGAAGTCTGGCAACAGGAACGCGAGAAGGCGGCGCAACGCATGGCCGAGGCGTCTTCGGAGATCCAGCAGGTACTGCGCGAGACCATGGCGAAACTTGTTCAGCACATGGCGGAGCGGCTGAAGGTGGGTGCCAATGGGAAGCCCGTGCGTTTCAAGGAAACGACCGTCTCGAACCTGGTCGAGTTCCTGGCCAACTTCGAGTTCCGCAACGTCACCGACGACGCGGAGCTTCAGTCGCTCGTGAACCAAGCCCGGACTCTCCTCCAGGGTGTCGAGGCCGACGACCTGCGCTCGACTGGCGAACTCCGCGCTCAGGTACAGGCAGGCATGGAGGGTCTGGCTTCCCAACTCGACACAATGCTCACCAAGTCTGGTAGCCGGAAGTTCCGATTCGACGAGGAGGACGCATGAGCGCGGGGTTCGTGGTCGCACTCGTGGAAGGCTTCGAGGGGACGCTCGACGAGGTCCTATCTCGGGCCCTGTCGCCGGAGTTGAGGGCAGCCGTAGCGGGCCTTCTATCGCAAATGGCGACGGCGCGTAGCGCCATCGCCGGGATCGGCGAACAAACCAACACTCCCTGCGCCGGCAGTTAGCCCGCCGGCGCTTTCATCAACCCAAAGTGCCGGGCCTGCCCGGCGATTTCTGCCTCAAGGAGCAATGACACGATGAGCGGAGTCAATCAGATCACGATTGTCGGCAACGTCGGCGCCGCCCCGGAACTCAACTACGGCCAACACAACCAGCCGTACTGCCGGTTCTCGGTCGCCGTCAACGAACAGTGGAAGAACAACGGTGAGAAACGCGAGCGGGTAACGTGGTTCCCGGTAGTCGCCTTCAATGGCCTATCAGAAAACTGCGCTGCGTATCTTGAGCGCGGCCGGACCTGTGCCGTGATAGGGCGCGTTCAGACGCGCGAGTACGAGGACCGCGAGGGCACGAAGCATCACGTCATGCAGGTGATCGCGGAAAAGGTTACCTTCCTTGGAGCCTCTCGCAAGGAGGAGTCATCGGCAGCGCCTCGCCCAGGAAAGCCCGCTGCGCAAAGCGAGATTGATCCGGACTTGATTCCATTCTGACCTGAGGATGGGGGCCTTTCGTCGCCCCCACCAGGAGCGAATCCATGACTGACACATCTCAATCACCCGGTTTGTTCACGCAGTTGCTGCCCTTGCTGGCTCAACGGGCAGTGCTCATCACGATCTCGCAGATCGAGGAAGGCGACCGCCTTCAGGTCAACATCTGCCCGCGTCAGCTCAAGGACGGGGAGAACCAAGCGCTGACCACGCCGTTATCGGCGTGCGGTACCGCCACCGAACTCGACAACGAACTCGTTGCCCAGGTCGCCTCATTCGTGGCCGCCCAGGTCGGTCTCCATTCGAATCTCTCGGCCATCGAGAGGGAACTTGCAGAGGCCGAGCGGCTTGCCCGCGAAGAAGCCAAGAAGAAGCAGAAGACGGTCGGCAACGGCGGCAAGAAGGCCGATCCGGTCGCCAAGCCAGCAGAGGCGGAAGTGAAGCCCGAACCGCCTGCGGCACAAACGCTCAGCCTCTTCGACGCTCCCGTGGCAGAGTCCGCCAAGGAAGGAGACTGACAAACCATGCCCATCACGATCACCAAGATGACCCGGCTATTCCAGTTCAACGGTATCCGGCTTCCGGATCCCAACCCAAACATGCCGGTAGACGAAGTCAAAGCGCTGTACGCGGCACAGTACCCAGAGTTGGCAACCGCCGTCGTCAACGGTCCGGAAGCCGTCGGCGACAAGATGCGCTACACCTTCGAACGCGCCATCGGTAGTAAGGGGTAACCCGTGCGCCGGTCGAAGCGAGCTACGCCTGAAAGGCTCCATCAGGTCTTCACGGAGCAAGATGCGCGCCGAGATCTTCTGCAAATCGCAAAAGGTCAACAGACGTCGCTGAATCCAGCCTTAGCGAGGTTCGTCGCATGCCCCGACTGGCAAATCGCATCCTCCCTGCTGCACGCCGCACTCCACGCCTCACTGAGCGACCGGCGGCGAGCACGCCTGGCCGCTCCGCCCGGTTGGCTCCATCCGCTCTGATCCCGCCCGGGGCGGGTTTTGCAATTCCAAGGCTGGAGTCCGTCGACGGTAGACCTGTTCCGGCAGAGTACCGAATCCTCCAGGGAGAGCGGGCGGCGGCGCAGCTGGCACTGAATCTGCTGGACGCGGGCGTTCTCTCTGGCGAGGACTGGGGGTCGTCGCAGGGCGATCCCCTGGCCTTTCTCCATCAAGGTTTGGAGCGCTGGCTCGATTCGAACGGCCGCGAGCAGATCCGTCAGCAGTTCTTCGTCGATGTGGTGTTGTCGACCTCTCTGGATCGCTTCTCGTATCGTTCGGGGCCTTGCGAGGAGAACCTCGCGACAGTGTTCCTGACAATCGAGCCGGACTCGGCCGGCTATGTCGTTCTGGGCCCCACTCTCCGCTTACTGGACCAGGTGCATCCCCGTTTGCCCGCCACCTTCCTTCATCTGTTTCTTGGTGCGTTGAACCGTTGGATTCGGGTGTACGACTACCGAGATGCGCTTGATCGGTTGGACCGCATCCGCGAGTGGTATGAAGGGGATCCGGAAGCGGAGCAGATGGAACTTCCCAACGTGGACGCAGCGATTCCGAAGAGTGCCCGCCGGCGACCGCTCGGATCCCGGGCGCTGGAGCCGGTCCTCGACGGTTGCCGTAGCCGGCAGGTGCAAGCTCTGGTGCGGAAAGCGCAAGAACTGGAGCGCGCGTCTCGATCCGCAGAACGGCCTGTTGTCTCAGACGAGCAGCGTGAGAGCCTCATGGACTGCGGGGAACCGGTGCCAGCGTTAGTGGCCGTCTTCGAAGAGCGGGACGCGATTGAGGGCGCCTTCGATGAAGAAGCGCAGGGAATGCTTGAGGTGACGCCCGAGCCCAATCTCATCATTCCCTTTGATGGCAAACGCGTTGCCGGCGTGGCCTCGGCGTTTCACTGTCTAGCGACCCTCTGTCGAACCTTGACGCTGGCCTCGGAGTTGATTTCGCTGATGCCCGGGAACCGGCGCGGCGGCAACGAATGACGGAGGCGCCATGAAGTCCTATGTTGCGATCGGCGGCAGCGAGCCGCTCAGCCTCAAGGGTGCTCTGCTCTTTTACGAGGGACGCGGGCGTGCCTTCGTAACCTGGCATGAAGCGAAACCATCTCCCCACGACGGCATAATCCTCGGCGAGGCGCATGAACTCACTACCGAATTCCTTCGAAGATTGGCTCAGGGCTTAGGAACGGAGACCTCGGCCGAGGTGCTTCCGCTGAATATGCTGGCCTGGACCGGCGACCTGTCGGTGTGGTGGACTCCGCGCGCGGTCAGGCGGATGTACTTTCGGCCCAACAGTGAGGCACCAACGGGCCTGAGCGGGGAGATGTTCTCCCAGCCTCCTTTGGTCTGGAAAGTTGCGGGGGCCGAGTTGTCGGTCCGTGCTCTGCGGAAGAACCAGCGGCCGAGCGCAGACACACCGTTGATGATCGCGCCGTACTGGAATACTGACGGGGACTCCGGCGTCGTCTGCCAGGGGAGTATGCGCGCGCCGGAAGTTGGCGGAATTGCTTCGCTCGCCGCTTGGGAACAGGCGTTCTTTCAGAGCGAGTTCACGCACCAGACCGGGGTAAAGAAACTCCTGGCTGCGAAACGGGGCTACTGCCAGACACTGGAAGCCCTCAAAGGGGGACACCAACGTTTCCGGACAGGATCGCTCCGGCCAGCCGGCGAGACGCTTGCGGAGTTCATCCGGCGCGACCGGTGAGAGGGGGTGTCATGCACGAACTGAGCCAAGATCTCCTCCAGCGGCCCGTCCGCGTGTTGGTCGTCGGTTGCGGCGGTTCCGGAAGCGCGATCGCGGCGGGACTGCCCTATCTGCACCAATCGATGATCGTCTCCGGTCATCCCGGCGGACTGGCCGTATCTATCATGGACGGGGACGCTATCTCGCCAACGAACACCGTCCGCCAGCCGTTTTGCGTAACGGAGATCGGCCTCAACAAAGCCGTCGTGACGGTGAGTCGCCTGAACCTGTTCTGGGGCGTGCGTTGGACTGCCGTCCCTGAGCATCTCGCGGACACCACTGACCTGGGCAACGTGGACATCGTCATCGGGTGTGTCGATACGCGCGCGGCGCGAAGGCTGATCAGCAGGAAAGTGGAAGGGCTGAGGAGCCGGGTCAGTTACTGGCTCGATCTTGGTAACACGGCCGACGGCGGTCAGTTCGTGCTCGGCCAGCCACTGAACGGCCGCAATCTCCGATCCGCGAACCGCCTGCGAACGGCGGCTGAATTGTTTCCGGAGATCGTCAATCCGGACTTGGAGGACGAAACTGAGCCAGGCTGTAGCGCGGTCGAGGCATTGGAACGGCAGTTATATTAGCGGCGCTGCATATGTGCATGACTCAGGTTCAAGCGTCGCGGAGGTTTCGCTCAAGCGCGTGCGGAGACGGCCTATGCGCATGCTGAGACTGGTGGTCTTGCGCGCCGCTGGGACCGTGCAGTTGCTCCACCGCCAGATCATTCAGGTCGAATGACGTTGAATTGGGGGCTCTGCCCCCAACCCCCCGGAATTTACCGCTTTTTCGCCAGAATGTCTGCCCGACTCGGCTACAATGACGGTACTTGAGCGGAGGATAGGGCTCCGCAGGAATGCGACCCGAGCGCCGACTCAAGCGCCGGAATGGCAGGGGCGGCTTTGGCCGCCCCGAATCTCGAACTGCTCCCATCGGCCCAAATCTCGTTACGGCGGGAAAGCAAGTTCTGCGCGCTGTCCGCCCCCTGGAGGGCAAGCATGGAAACCCATTTCCTTCACGAAGACCTGCTGCATCGAGAAGTGAGAGTGCTGGTCGTCGGGTGCGGCGGAACCGGCAGTGTTGTCATTGGCGGACTGCCCTACATCCACCAGGCGATGCTCGTTCAAGGGCATCCATACGGATTGCGTGTCACGGTGATGGACGGGGACACTGTTTCGCCCTTCAATTGCGTCCGCCAGCCATTCAGCCGAAGCGAGATCGGGCTAAACAAGGCGATTGTCTTGGTGAGCCGGATCAACCTGTTCTGGGGCCTGAATTGGATTGCAATTCCCCTGCCTCTGACCGCAGAGACTCTTGCGGCATCGTATGCCGGCAACGGCGGCCCGGCTCTGCGTCCGGACATCGTGATCGGTTGTGTGGACACGCGGGCGGCACGCGCCATCATCGCCGAGGGCACTGCGTCCTCCAGTGGCGTGGGTTACTGGCTCGACATTGGCAACAGCGCTTCAAGTGGGCAATTCGTTTTGGGTGAGCCGCGGAACGCGAGGAACAGGCGGTCGCGGACGCGACTGCCGACAGTGGCGGAGGTCCTTCCGGAGATTGTCGACCCGGCTCTCGACGATGACGACGAACCGAGTTGCAGCGCGATCGAGGCGCTTGAACGTCAGGAATGCTTCGTGAATACCGTGTTGGCGCATCACGCTCTGGCGTTGCTTGCGCAGTTGTTCAGGCACGGTCGTATCTCGCGTCATGGCGGCTTCGTGGACATCGCACACTCGCGAGCAGTGCCACTCTCGATAGATCCACGCCTCTGGCGCAGGATGGGAAAGCGGGCTGGCCTGTCGCGGCCGGCAATCGATGGCCCGTCAAGCGTGGCGGGTCCTTAGGCCGTTCATCGAAAGGGATCTACGATCTGGACGCCTCCGATACTGCCATACCCGGAGAAATCTTCGGTATAGAGCTTTTCGACGCCATGAACCAAGCAGGAGGCGACCAGCAAGGCGTCCCAAAACGAGAGGCTGTATCGGGTGATCAACCGCTCGGCCTCATCCAGAACATCCCAAGTCGGCCCGCAACACGTCCAGATCCGACGTAGCGTATGAATGTTGTCGAGTGCCGCTGCGACCGTCAAGCCGAAGGGGGTGAGTTTTCGGGCCGCAGCTACATATTCGCACGCCACCTGCCACAGCAAGGCGGGATCGTCCAGAGAATTCACCAACTCCATTGCGATCCGCTGCTTGCGTGCGTCTCGCGGATCGTGGACGTACAACAGGATGTTGGTGTCAACGGCGATCATGAAGCTCATCGCGTGTCAGCCGAGGCGCTGTGGGCAAGAGGGGCTGGGTTCGCATCCGCTGAACGAGATCCGCCGCGAGTTGGCGCCGGCGGGAAGGATCGGTCTCCTCAGGCGGAGTAGATCCTTCGGACACAATCAACACGTCCACCTCCGCGCCCTGTGGCAGGTCGCACGGATTCCGCAGTTCCAGTTTCCCGTCTCGGTAGATCGCCTTGCGCCGCTGTGTCATCCATCTCCTATTATAGGCGCCGAGCTAGGTGTTGGCCGCCGCGCAAAGGCGGGCCGGGCGCGTGGCGCCGCGCTCGGCTCCTGCCAAGCAGTGTGTTCATGCTTGCCGTCCACCTCCGTCGGCGTCTGCCCGCCGGATGCGGCTGATCTCCTCGCGGAGAGAGGCGTTCTGACGTTCAAATGCCGACATGCGATCTGCGCGATCTCTCTCTTCCAGAACCAGGCGGCCGATGCGACCGACTTCGAGAGCCAATTGGCGGTTCTGTTCGCGGAGGCGGTCGACCTCGCCGCGAAGGTCGAAAATCTTCGCGTCTTTGGTATCGGAGATCCCGGCAACGGGTTGACGTTTCCTCTTGAGCTCTTCGAACCTCTCGTTGACCTCGGGAAACGCCCACTCGCCGTCTGGCAGCTTCCGGACGAGAGTGTTGACATTCACGCCGGCCTCCCGCGCCAGCACAGTCTTGTTCCAGCTAAAGTCAGTTCCAACCGTGACTGTCCGGCCCTTCTCCATTCGGTCCAATGCTTCGAGCAGCTTGCGCCGAGTCTGGAGGAGGCGACTCGTGTGATAGCGGCGAAGGCCGAGAAGCTTCTTGTCCGGGCCGATCATTCCAGACTCCGCAAGATCGCATTGCTCACGGCATGAATGTCCCGCAGAGCCTTCTGGTAGGGTTCGGCCCGCGGTTTGCACTCCATCAGGGATTCGCATTCTCGTTTCACGCGCTCCCAATGCGGCTTATGCTCGAGAGTGATTACCGAATTGCGGCAGGCGCCGGGGTTGCACCGCTGCAGCACCGGCCGATCCCCTCCCGTGCAAAGCGCGGTTCCCTCATGGAACCAGCAATAGTTGGAGGCAGCGCAGGGGTAAACGCGCTGGCCTGCGCCGATCAACTCCACAATCATCTTGCGGCGCAGGTGATCGCCGGCTTCTCCTCGAAAGTGCTTCTCGAGGCGGCCTTCGGAAATCGCCTGGTCGACTTTTCTCTTCAGTCGGGCGCCGCCTGGGCCGGCCAGCCGGTCGGCGCGCAGCGCCTTGTCGAAGCTCTCGAACGAGACCCTTTCCGTTTCCTCCTCCAGCAGCATCCACAGCTCCAGGTCATTGCCGATGTAGTGATCTGTCATCGTGAGCGAGATGTGCTTGAAGTGCTCCTTGAGGGCGAGCAAATTGGTTGTGTCATACCTGACAACGTACCTGGCGAAAGTGCGCCGGAACATGTGGGGATGAATGTGGAAGGACCCGCCTTTCTGGTCCTTCAAGCCGAGCATCGCCACGTAATTCGACAACCGCTGAAGTATCGCTGCTTGCGACAAAGGGTCGCGCGTCTGATGACGCGAATGGACAGACGGTACGGGCATCCACAGATACGAGACTCCTGCTCGCCGCCGCGTCGCGCTGCCCAGCCGCTCCAGGACCTGAACAGCTCTACAGCAAAGGGGACCGCCCAGCCACTTGGCCTCGCGGCCGTCGGGGACGCCCTGCATCTTGAAAACCCTGCCGTGCAGCCATGCCAAGTCCGGTCGCCCTGGTTCCTTTACCACCTCGCAACAGCCTTCCTGCAACGACAGCAACTCACTCAGTCGCATGCCCGTGGCGAAGGCGATCAGCACAAAGCAAGCGGTCTGGAGATGACACAACTCTGTGCTCAGTTGCCGCAGCGAGCGCACACCCAGTGCGAGGCGACTGCCCGCCAGCGAATATGGCGCCACTGCGCGCAAGCGCAGGTGCCGCGAGCCGTGGTACTGAAACAGGATTGGAGTTGCGCCGGCCCGAATGTCCTCCAATTCGTCTGCGCAGTCCAATAGGTAGTTGGAGAACAGATCCAAGTACTGAAGGGAAGCCCGCACAAGAGGGCCGAGGACGACCTCGGGAATAATCTCTGTGGTGCTTCCGGAACTGCCACCGCCGCTGCCCGCGATTCTAGCCGCCGATTCGCCCTGCAGGGGGTCGATGACCAAGCCATCGTCCATGAGGCTTCTGTACTGAAAGAGCGTCTGCAAGACCTGGAGACATCTGTATCTCATGGCCCTGCTGGTATCAGAAGCAGACACCTCCAAAATGTAGTCGTCGCAGTGGTGCGGTAGAACGTCTTTGAATCGGAGTATGGGACTTGAATAGCCCGCCAGGTGTGCGATGAATCTCTTCAGCGCCTTGAATACGTTGCGCAGGCTTGCCGGGGAATGCACGGGCCCGTCGATCGGGTGCCAACGGAGGGCGTAGACAAGCTGCTTCGACGCCGTGAGCAGTGACCGAAAGCGGGCGTCGGTGAACAGGGCGCCGCCGGGAAGTTTGAAAGCCCAGCGTATTCTCTTATCCGAGCGGCCCGCGGCCGGATTTCTATTCTCGTTCGAGAAATCCCACACGACATCCCAGAACCGCGAGGTCGACGTCACTTGCAGGTTATCGTCTCGCGCGCCGAGCCGGGCTCCCGGGGTGGCCGCACCAGGGGCCCCACGGTTCATCCCAGCACCCCTTGCGCGATAATCAAAGACCCCTCGCCAAGCTCCTTCGCCCGTGCGGCGGCGACCTTGATCTGTTCGGGCCGAAACGCGGAGATGATCTCCTCGTTGATGATGCGGACATTGTCGCCGTATACGGCGTTCCAATCGTTCGGGTTCATTTCCGACCGCAGGCGCAGAAACCGGTCGCGGGTAGCAATCACGAGTGGTAAGTCATCGAGAAACCACAGAGCGTTCGGGCAGCTGAAGCAGGCGTGGAACGAGGTGCATGGGCGACCCTTCACTTCATTCGCTTGCGGCGAATCGTAGGGATCGCGGCAGGTGCCGCAGGCTGTATCGTATCGACCTTGCTGGATCTTCCTGGCCTGCGCGCGCGGCAGGTCCAAATGCTTGATCCCGACCTCTCGTTCCTCTGCAATGACGGCCATGCGCTCAACCATTCGCGTCTGCGCCTGCTCAATCACCCGCGCGTTAAACTCCTCTGTGACGTGGTTGATTACATATCGGATGGTCGTGGAGAAGTGCGCGTGCTGAAGGAACTGCCGGACTTTCCCTAAGTTCCCGGCGGTCCGGAGGTAAAGCAAGGTGGCAGCCGATGGCCGGATGTTGGACAAGCTAAACGGCGGAAGATCATGCCACTCCCGGAATTGTCGAAGCCGCCTGCATGACAACCGGGGCGCCGTACAGGACGAGATCAGGCGGTTCTTGAGCCACGTGTTTTCACTTTGATACAGAAACAGCTTGGCGTTCGCCGGCGGTCCCGCCTTCAGCGCGAGCGGTTCGGTATATTCGCGCATGAAACGGACCAGTTCCACGACACCGGACTGTTGGCGTCCGTCGACTCGATGAAGTTGCCTTTGCCGCTTGCCCGCGCGCGGCTTGTCCCAGACGAGGTAAAAACAATCGTCGTCGACCTCATGTTGGACAAGGCATTCCCGCTCGAGGCTATACAGCGCATCGGCGTTGATGCCGGTGCGGGCGGCAATCAGGATCATGAATGGGATGATCTGCCGAGCGGTGGTCGGCACATCGCCTGGAGCATATGTCCGCCGTATTTCATCAATGTCCTTCGAGGCTGCGGCCAGTATCCTCTGAAATACCTTCGGCGGCAGCGCTTTCGACAGTGGCCGTTCTTTCTCGACACCGGGAAACAGGTTGCGGGGAGTGGAGAAGCCTGGGTCGAAGTCCTCCGGATAAAGTCTTCTCGCTTGGCGAAGGAACCAGCAGCACATGTTGAGGGTGTGCGCCGCGCTAATCCTCTTGAGCCGGCGCTCGACAACCAGCCAGACCGCCATTTCCTTGAGTACATCCGCGCAGAGCTGGTTTGCGGACACTATGTCCGGCTGGCCACTCATCCGGTAATCCAGAAACCGGCTAAAGAGCCGGAGGCAATACGCGCAGCTGATCACGCTGAGCTTGCGACGCCTGTCCTTGTGCAGAAGCCAGAACGCGTTGGCCAGCACACGGGCCAAGGCGGGACGTGACGATAGGAACGCCAGCTTGACGGTGAAAGGCTGTTCTCCTGGGCGCTCCAACCTCTGTTCGAGCGGCGCGTTCGCGGCGCGGAGTTGATCAAGGTCGTGTTTCCGAATCGAGTCCGGCTCGATCGACTTCCAACGCTGCCCTGCTCCGTCCCGCCGCATGGCTCATTCCTCCAGCAGTCGGTCCACGAAACTGTTGTGCGCCGCCAGCAGGTCGCTCCGCATTCGATCGGTTATGTGCAGGTAATGTTCGGTAGTTGTAAGACTGGAGTGTCCCAATTCCAACTGCAGCGTCTTTAGAGGATTTGGCGCGCCTATGTCCTGAAGGTATGCGAGCCGCTCAACCGCATAGGCGTGGCGGAGCAGATGGGGCCAGATGCGAAGTCCCGTCCGCCGGCAGTTGGTGGAGAATACACGATTGACGGCCGGCGTTTTGAGCGGCCGCCCGTCGCGTCCTACGAATACGAGATCGGCAACTCTGGGAGCGCCGCTCGTGCAGCGTCGCCGTTCCATATGGACGTACCGGTCAATCGAGCGCAGCAAACGGACTGGGAACACGATGGCCCGCGGCTTTTGCCCCTTGCCAACGATCTTGACAGCGATTGAGTCCCTATCGATTGCGCCGAGAGATCTGGGAAGCGCGGTCAGCGACAATGAACAGACCTCGGACGCACGCATGCCTGTCAGCCACAGCGACTCGGCGATGAGCCTGTCACGCCAGCTCTTGAAGCTCCTGATGAATCGCCGCACCTCCTCTCGAGGAGGAATCTGCACGTCATCGCGAAACTCAGGCAGTCTCAAGCTGAATCTCGACGCCGGGCCCGAGGGCGGGGCCGAGCCTGCCCTGAGTTCGCCGAACCCGCGATGCGGAACGCGAACCGTTTCGATCTCGAAGGGGAGTTTGTCGATCCAGCCCTGCTTCTGGGCGAACCGATAGAACTGAAGAATCACAGTGAGCTTGTGATTGATCGTGCCCCGCTTGAGATGCCGCCCTGTTGTGGGGCATGCTTCCGAGATGAGGAGATTTCGGAACGCTGCAATGTTGAGTTCTGTAACGTGCCGCCAGTCGACGCCGCCTCGGTCACAGAAGCTCAGCCAGTCGGCCAGTTGATATGCATAGCTCCGCCAGGTTCTCGGCGAGGATGTCCTGCCGTTGACAACGCATAGCCTTCTCAGGAAAGCGTTCGGCTCCAAATCCCATCTCATCTGGGAGCCGAGGAGAATGGGCCGCCCATCGGGATCGAAGAACACATGCATACAGCCTTCGGACGCATCTCTCGAGTAACCGTTAGCCGTCAGCGAGAAGTGGTGGGATCGGATGCCCGCAGATTGTGAAACTCAGACATACGAAACGAACCGCTGAGATAACGGCAGGAGCCCTTCGTCAATCAGGTGCTGGCAACACAAGCTCTTGCTCTATTGACCCGATTGTTTAGACACGGTCGCATTGAGCACCACGGCGGCTTTGTGAGCGTGGCGGCTCCGCGGGCCGTTCCGGTTCCCGTGAGCCCAGCCATGTGGCGAAGAATGCGTCATCGGGGCGCAAAGCTGCGAATCGGGGCGTAAAGCTCAACGGTCGTGGGATGTCCCAGAAGTGGCACGTCATCGGGAACGTGGCTTCGTTGGGAATCCTCTTCTAGGACGATCCAAAGGCCTTGCGGATGTTCGTCCAGGATCGTCTCCTTCATTTCGTCCGAGAGCGGCATAAGCATTCCGGGCATCGGTTTCGCTCTCCTTTCAGTCGTCGACAGCGTCGAGAAGGTTCACCTGCTCGCCAGCCAGTTTGAGTACCTCGGTGAGCCATCTCTTCCTCTTTC
>DNFG01000336.1:891-54744 GCA_003487005.1 Bryobacterales bacterium | reverse complement strand
CCCGGAACCACTCCGCCAGAGGCACCGAAAAGCCCATCTTCGGCCGGTACAGAATCTCCGCCGGCACCCGCGGCTCCAGCATCTTCTTGAACACCCACTTCCCCTGTAAACCCTTCAATAACCAGCTCGAAGGCATCTTCGCCGCCATCTCCGCCACCCGGTAATCCAGCCACGGCGACCGGCTTTCCAGCGAAAACGCCATCGTCGCCCGGTCCGCCTTCACCAGAATGTCCCCCGGCAAGTATGTTTCCACGTCCACCGCCTGCAACTGCTTCAGCGGCGGTAGATGCGCAAACCGTTCAAAACGCGCTTCATAGCCCGGCCTCGGGTCGTGCCCCCGGTACTCCGGACCCAGCACCGCCCGCAATCCCGCGTCCCGGAACACCGTCATCGTCGTGTAGTACGACCCGCCGAGGTCCAAAGCAAGGTTCTGCAGTGTCGTTTTGGCCCGAAATACACGCGGAAGGTAGTCAAACTTGGGGTACAAATCGCCCATTTTGCCCGCCAGCGCGCGCCCCCAGCGCCCCGGCAAGTACCCCCGCGCCTGCTCCTCCGCCACCCCGAACCGGTACCGCCGGTACCCCCCGAATACCTCGTCCGCCCCGTCCCCCGACAGCGCCACCGTCACCCTTTCCCTCGTCATTTGAGACAGATACAGCGTCGGAATCGCCGAAGCATCTCCGAACGGCTCATCAAACTGCGCCACGAATGCCGGCAGAATCTCCCCAATCTCCGGCGTCACCACCCGCTCGTAGTGATCCGTCCCATACCGTTCCACAATCTGCCGCGCATATTCGGTCTCGTCGAACGCCGCCACGTCGAAGCCGATCGAAAACGTCTTCACCTCGCCCCTGGCGCACTCGCTCATGTATGCCACCACCGCCGATGAATCCACGCCGCCGCTCAAAAACGCGCCCAGCGGCACATCGCTCATCAGGCGGCGCTCCACCGCGTCGCGCGCGAGCGCGTCCAACTCCTCCATCGCCGGACCCAGGGGCCGGTCCTCGCCCGCCTCGAACCCCAGTTGCCAGTACCGCCGCGTGGGCGCCAGCGTCCCGTCCGCTCGCACCGTCAGCGACGAACCGGCCGGCAGTTTCTTTACCCCCTCGAGAATGGTCTCCGGTTCGGGCACGTATGAGAACGCCAGAAACTCCGCCACGCTCTCCCGCCGGACCCGCCGCTCCAACCCCTCCAGCACGAGCAATGCCTTCAATTCACTCGCGAACGCGAACGCGCAATCCCCCGCCGCCTCCGTGTAGTAGACCGGCTTCTTTCCCAGCCGGTCCCGCGCCACGAACAACTCCTGTTTGCGGCCGTCCCAGATCGCGAACGCGAACATTCCGTTCAGATACTCCGGAAGCCGTTCGCCCACTTCTTCATAGAGATGGACCAGCACCTCGGTGTCGCAACGCGTCCGGAACCGGTGCCCCCGTTTCTCCAGATCGGCCCACAAATCGAGGTAGTTATAGATTTCCCCGTTAAAAACCACCTGAATCCGCCCGTCTTCGTTGCCCAATGGCTGATGGCCGCCCGCGACGTCGATGATGCTGAGCCGCCGGTGCCCCAGAGCCACCGGCCCGTCCAGGTAAGCCCCGGCCCCGTCCGGTCCCCGGTGTTCCAGCCGGTCGGTCATCCGCCGCAGCCACGCCAACTCCGCCGGACGGCCTCCGCGGTTCAGATATCCCGCTATTCCGCACATAATATGAAGACGATCGCCCTCCATCATAACTTGGCCGGCCTTCCGGCCTCGATATACTGGAAATCTGTGGCTATCCCCATCATTTGCGTCGGCGGCGCCCGCCCCAATTTCATGAAACTCGCGCCGCTCGTCCGGGCGCTCGGAGCGGACCCCGATTTTCGGGTCGTCCTCGTGCATACCGGGCAGCACTACGACGACCGGATGTCCGGCTCGTTCTTTCGTGAACTGAATATTCCCGCGCCGGACCACCACCTCGAGGCCGGTTCGGGCTCCCACGCCCAACAAACCGCCGAGATTATGCGCCGTTTCGAACCGGTTGTCGAACAGGAACAGCCGGGTGCCGTGCTGGTCGTGGGGGATGTCAACTCTACCCTCGCCGCCTCGATCGTCGCCAAGAAGATGCAGGTCCCCGTCGTCCATGTCGAGGCCGGTCTCCGCTCGGGCGACCGCTCGATGCCCGAAGAGATCAACCGCCTCGTCACGGACTCGATCACCGACCTCTTCCTCGTCACCGAGGCTTCCGGCCGAGCCAATCTGCTGCGCGAGGGCGTCGCCGAATCCTCCATCCGGATGGTCGGCAACCTGATGATCGACTCGCTGCTCGCCAACCTCGAACGGGCCCGCGCCGGATCTTCCATCCGCGCCACGCTCGGCATCGCCGATGCTCCCTTCGGCCTCGTCACCCTCCATCGCCCCGCCAACGTCGACGACCCCGCCCAACTCCGAGGCATCCTCGAAGCGCTCGACGAAATCGCCCAGGTCTACCCCCTCTATTTCCCCGTCCATCCGCGAACCCGCCAGCGACTCGAGGCGCTCGAAGCGCAAAACGCCCCCACCGGCCGCCTCCGCCTCTGTGAACCTCTCGGCTATCTCGATTTTCTCAACCTGATGTCCGGCGCTGCCGTCGTCCTCACCGACTCCGGCGGCATTCAGGAAGAGACCACCGCCCTCGGCATCCCCTGCCTGACCCTCCGCGACAACACGGAACGCCCCGTCACCATCGACGAAGGCTCGAACATACTCGCCGGCACGTCGCGGGAGTCCATCCTGGGCGCCTGGAAGGAACTTCAGACCAACCCCCGGCAGGGCCGCGTGCCGGCTCTCTGGGACGGCCAGGCCGCCCAGCGCTGCCGCGCCGCCCTCCGCGAGTTCTTCTCGCTACCATAGAAACGTGACCGGCCGATCCATTCCGATGCTGGACCTCCGGGCCCAGCATCTCTCCATCCGCGCGGAGGTCCTCGCCGCCCTCGAACGTGTTGTCGATTCCCAGTATTTCGTGCTCGGCCCCGAAGTCGCCGAACTCGAATGTGAACTTGCCGGATACTGCCAGTCGCCCTTCGCCATCGGCTGCGCTTCGGGCACCGACGCCCTCATCCTCGCGCTCCGCGCCCTCGATATCGGCCCCGGCGACGAAGTGATCACCGTCCCGTTTTCGTTTTATGCGACTGCCAGTTGCATCGCGCTGACCGGCGCCCGGCCGGTGTTCTGCGACATCCTCCCGGACACGTTCAACATGGACCCGGCGGCGCTCGAACAGACGCTCGAACGCCACCCGCGCGCCAAGGCGATCCTCCCGGTCCACCTGTTCGGCGCATGCGCCAACATGGACGCGATCCTCGCTCTCACGCAACTGCGCGGCATCCCGGTCGTCGAGGACGCAGCCCAGGCCATCGGCGCCGAAGACAACCACCGCCGGGCCGGTTCCATCGGCACCATTGGCTGTTTCAGTTTCTTCCCCACCAAGAACCTCGGCGGCGGCGGTGACGGCGGTCTATTGACCACCAGGGACGCCCAGATCGCCGACCGCCTCCGTTCGCTCCGCGTCCACGGGTCGAAACAGCGCTATTATCACGAAGAACTTGGCATGAATTCGCGTTTGGATGCCCTCCAGGCGGCCATTTTGCGCGCCAAATTCCCCCACCTGGACCGCTGGACCGCGCTGCGCCAGGCCCACGCCGCCCGCTACCGCGAACTCCTCGCCGGCACGCCCGTCCAGCTTCCGGCCGTCGCGGCCCACTCCAACCGCCACGTTTTCAATCAGTTCACGATCCGCGCGCCCCGGCGCGACGAGCTCAAGGCCCACCTGGCCCAGCAGGGTATTCAATCTGAGACGTACTACCCGCTGCCGCTTCACCTCCAGCAGTGTTTTGCCGGTCTCGGCTACCGGGAAGGCGATTTTCCGGTCAGCGAAGCCGCAGCACGCGACTGCCTGTCGCTGCCGGTGTACCCTGAACTGCCGCGGGAGGATCTCGAGACCGTTGCCGCGGCCATCCACTCGTTCTATAACTAAACGCACCGGTTCACTCAAATCGGGGCATTGTCACTCTCTTCCCCGCTATGGTCAAATGGAGACTCGGCATGGCCGCAGACACTGAGATTCGAAATCCGGCCCCGCCAGTCGACGCGAAACCCCAACTGCCTTGGCCTGCCATCGCCTGGTTCAGTCTGCTTCTCGTGGTCTGGTATGCCCCTGTCCTCAACCGTCTTGTCCAGGACTGGATGAATGATGACGACATGGGCCATGGCTTCTTTGTGCCCGCCGTCGCTGCCTATATCGTCTGGCTCCGCCGGGATGAACTGCTCCAACTCAAGCTGAAGCCCAGCCGCTGGGGGCTGGCTCTGGTGGTTCTGGCGGGACTTCAACTGATTGCCGCAACGCTGGGCGTCGAATTTTTCCTGGCGCGGACCTCGTTCATCTTCGCCATCGCCGGCATCGTGCTGACGCTGGGCGGGTGGGTGCTGCTGCGGGCCCTCGCCTTCCCGATCAGCCTGCTGTTTTTCATGGTTCCGCTGCCCGCGATCATTTTCAACCAGCTCACCTTCCCGCTCCAGTTGATCGCCAGCGACCTGGCGGAGCGCGCTCTTTCGCTGATCGGCATTCCCGTCCTCCGCGATGGGAACATCCTGGAGTTGCCCAGCAAGCGGCTCAGCGTGGTGGAAGCCTGCAGCGGCATCCGGTCGCTGCTGTCACTTTCCTTCCTGTCGCTCGTCTACGCTTTCTTTTTCGACGACCGGCCGTGGATGCGCTGGGCTCTGCTGATCTGCACGATACCGATTGCCATCTTCGCCAACGCGGGACGCGTCACGATCACTGGTCTGCTCTGGGAATTCAAGCCCGAATATGCCGAGGGCTTTTTCCATGCCTTTGAAGGCTGGCTGATCTTCATGGTCGCCGTGGTGTTCCTGGTGGCGGCTCACCGCCTGATCGCGTATGCCGCCTCATTCCGCCGGAGTCCCCAGACATGACCCGTTTTCCTTTCCTGTCCCTCCGCTACGCACTGCCGCTGACGCTGCTGGTGGTGATTCAGGCAGCGGCGTTCTATTCCACCTCCTCCCCGGAGATGCAGCTCGAGGTCAAGCAGCTCAGTTCGTTTCCGGAACGTGTCGGCGAGTGGCGGATGGTGGCCGAGTACCCGACCGAGGCCGAGGTGCAGGAAGTTCTGCGTGCCGACGACACCCTGAACCGCAGCTACGCCACCGACGACAACCGGAGCGGCGCGAATCTCTTCATCGCGTTTTTCCGCACCCAGAAATCGGGCGCCGCGCCGCATTCGCCGAAGAACTGTCTGCCCGGCTCCGGCTGGACTCCGGCCGACTCGGGCACTGTCACTCTCGACGTTCCGGGCTGGCCCGAGCCCGTCACGATCAACCGGTACATCGTGGCCCGGGGTGATGCCCGCACGCTCGTGTACTACTGGTACCAGACGGCGCACCGGGTTCTCGCCAGCGAGTATTCGGCCAAGATCTGGCTGGTTCTGGATTCTCTGCGGTATCGCCGGTCGGACACCTCGCTGGTTCGCGTGGTGGTTCCCCTGGACCAGAACAATCCGGAAGCGGGAGAGAAACAGGCGGCGAACTTCGTCCGCACTTTTTTCCCCACCATTCGTCAGGCACTGCCACGGTAGGCCCGGTCAGTCCATGAAGGGGAGGCGCATCTGGCGCCGCCGGAAGTAGAGGCGCCCTTCACGCCGGGCGTCGGCGGGCACGTGCAACACCACCCGGCCTCCGGCGCGCTCCGCCACCGCCCTGGCCACTTCGGCCTCCGGGTCGCGCGCCCGTAATGCCGGTCCGCCGGTTTCGGCAAACCACTCCTCGGTGGTCCTCCGCAGCCTTTCTTCGAGCCGCGGATCGGGACTCCGCCATTCCCCGCGCCGCAGAATCGCCTTCCGCCCGTTGAAACTGAGGATGACGCCCATTCGCTTTCTTTCCGGCCGCGCACCATTTCGCGGGAGATTTTTTCCCCGCGGCGCGCACATTACTATCAGAGACAAGTATGCCTGATTCCCCGCCACCCGGCGAACTCTTTCACTTTCCCTCCGGTTTGCCGGGCTTTGAACAGCACCACGACTTCATTCTGTCGCGCCGCGCGGGCCTCGATCCGCTCGTCTTTCTGGACAGCCGCCACGGCCAGGGGCCCGGATTCATCGCGGTGCCGGTGGAGGTGCTCGACCCTCATTATTTATTGCGGCTGGACGAGGCGGCGGCAGCGGAACTGCTCCTGTCCCCCGGCGCGTACACGGCCGCCGGCAGCCGGTTTCTGGCATTTGCCCTGTTGACCTGCATCCCCAATGAACCGCCGACGGCCAATCTGTTCGCTCCCGTCGTCCTGAATCCTGCCTCGGGAACCGGGGCGCAGGTGCTGCAGTTGGACTCGGGGTACCCGGTGGTCCATCCGGTCCGGGAGGGGGCATCATGCTCGTAATCCGCCGCCGCGCCGGCGAGGCGCTCGTTCTCGACGGATCGATCGAGGTCCAGATCCTCGAAATCGCCGCAAACCGGGTGAAGATCGGCATCATTGCCCCGCCGGCTGTGCCGGTGGTCCGCAAGGAGGTGGTGCTGGCCCGCGAACAGAACCGCGCCGCCGCGAATCCGGCGGCCGGGTCGCTGGAATCCCTGGCGCGGGGGCTGCGCGAGGCTGGATGGTGCAGCCCCGGTTCGACGCCCTGATATTTTTTCTCCAAACCGCTCATTTCCCGTCGATGAGCCTTTTGCAGCCGGAAACGGCCCCAAAGGGGCGACCAGGGAAGGATTCCCTGGGGATCTGGCGCATTAGGAGAACAAGAAGTGTCCTTTTCGATCAACACCAATATCGCGTCGATGCAGGCGCAGGAGTATCTGCGCACGACGACCGAGTTTCAGGGCAAGACCATCAACCGCGTCACCTCTGGCCTGCGCATTATCAGTTCGGGCGACGACGCGGCGGGTCTGGCCATCGCCAACTCCTACCGCAGCGATCAGGCGGTCCTCACCCAGGGCATCCGGAACGCCAATGACGGTCTCGCCACGCTGCAGACCATCGACAGCGGCATGAACAATATCGCCAAACTGCTCGACCGGGGCCGCACTCTGGCGGCGCAGTCGGCTTCGGGCACCTTCACGGGAGACCGCTCGGTGCTGAGCGACGAGTTCAAGAGTGTGATGAGTGAAATCGACCGCCAGGCGCAGGCCATCGGCCTCAGTCAGGGCGGAGACTTTGCGCGTAATATCAGCGTGTTTGTCGGCGGCGGCCGCGGCGCCGACGGCGACAAGACCATCACGAACGGTTCGGTGAGCGTCAACCTGACGAGTTCGACCGTCGATTCCCGCAGCCTCGGCCTGTCGAGCTTCGCGGTCACCGGCGCAGCCGATCTCAACGTCCAGACCACTTTTGACACGGCCAAGGCCAGCGCCACGACGATGTCCGTCAATTTCAGCGGCGCCGGCTTCAACGACATGGCCGTCACCGTCAACCTCAACGGCGTCAACGACCTGAACGGGCTCGTCACCGCCTTCAACGAAGGTATCGCTGCGGCCGCGGCAGGCGGCGGAGCGGCCAATACCGCCTTCAAGAACGCCAACATCACGGCCGCGGTCAGCGAGGACGGCAAGAGCTTCACGCTGAATTCGGCCGACGCCGCCTTCTCGGTGGAAGAAGTTGGCGGCGCGGGCGCGGCCCGGAACTTCCTCGGTACGACCGCGGGCGCGCAGGTGAAGGTCGCCGGCGGCCTCGAATCCAAGGAATTGTCGTACTCGGCCATCGCCGCCACGGACGGCGGCTCGGGCACCACCCAGAAGATCACCATCTCCACGACCGATGCCGACGGCGCCATTCAGTCCCTTGACATCACCCTCCAGGGCCTCACCGACAACACGACCGCTTTGACCGCGGAAGCGGCTTCCCAGCAGATCAACACCGCGCTGCAGGGCAGCGGTATCGATGTGCTCAAAAAGCTCGTCGCGGCGGAGAGCGGCGATGGGACCAACAACATCACCCTGGCTGGCTTGAGCGACTTCAAGATCACTGTCCACCAGAACAGCCTCGGCTCCGCCAACACTACCGGTATCGGCCACGCGCAGAAGGGTACGACTGTCGCTTCCGCGGAAGTGTCGGGCGGCTCCAACGTCAGCATTCTCAACGAAACCTCCGCCAAGCAGGCCGTCACCAAGCTCGCCGAGGCGGTCACCAAACTCGGCCAGGCCCAAGCCGTCGTCGGTAAAGGCCAGAACCAGTTCAACTTCGCCGTCAGCCTCGCTTCGACGCAGTTGACCAACCTTGCGGCCTCCGAATCGCGCATCCGCGATGCCGATCTCGCGCTCGAAGCCGCCAACCTGACCAAGGCCCAGATCCTGCAGCAGGCCGGCGTTGCCGCCCTCGCCCAGGCCAATTCCGCGCCCCAGGCTGTCCTGAGCCTGCTCCGCGGCTAGCGGCCACACCCGCATAAGCGGGGTCCGTGACCCACTCAATGGCCCCCGGCGCTCCCCGCGCCGGGGGCCTTCTTCTGTTCCTGGGTTAAGTCGATAACCTGAGCAGTCTGTCAGTAGAAACACTATGATCCACACTCAGTTGGTTTCCCAGGAACCTCAGGCGCTGCACCGGCGCGCCCTCGAGGCACTCGAAGACAACCGGCCGCTCGACGCCGCCCTCGCGCTACGCCAGGCTGTCCTTCGAGCACCGGCATGGGCCCGCTTGTGGAATGACTTGGGGGTGGTGCTGGAAGCGCTGGGCCACCCGGCCGAGGCCCTTCGCTGCTACCGGACGGCACTGGATCGCGATGCCAGCCACCCGGAGGCGAAGGACAACTATAACCAATTGAAGCGCCAGATGAACTTCGCGCGTCTGCTTCAGGTTCAGCCCTGGACGTCCACCACCGCCGCCCCGGCGCGTCCGGTCAGCGCCGCGGCGAAGTGCAGAGCGGCCTCCGCCTCCTGAAGCTCTCTCAGAATCGCGGCGCGATCGGAGCGGACTCTCTCGATGGCAATCAATCCGGCCGCCGCAAGTTCCTCGATCCTGCACAGTTGCGCCTCGCTCACGGCCAGTCCCGCGATCCGGCGGAGCGCTTCGTCGCGCAGCGCGAGCGCCTCCGGCCGCCCATCCGCGAGCGCCTGGTTCGCCACTTCCAGTTTCTCAATCGCTCGTTCGGCCTGATCCATCAGCGGTCGTTCCTGCCGTAGAGCGAGAAGCGCATGCTTTCGATGGATGCGTCCAGGAGACTCTGCTGGCTTTCGAGGCGGGCGAGCAGGACGTCGGCGGCCTGCAAACGGGCCAGCAGGGTCTGCTGAGTACTGTTGACGCGCTCCAGGATCTTGTCGATTTGAGTCTGAAACCTGGAGTCGGCTTCGTCATAGCTCCGGATTTCCGCCACCATGAATCCGGTCAACGGGTCACTGAATTCGCGGAAGGAGCCAGCCAGGCTGCCCAGACCGCCTTGCTCCGCGCCGAGGAAGCTGAACACCGACTCGAACTTTTCCGCGGAGAGCAGGTTGAACGAGAGTTCATCAAAGGTCAGAACCCCCTGCTGGTCAAACGGCAGACCGATCTCCGCCAGGTTCCGGACCAGCCCTTCGCCGAATTGCCCTCCGATCTGGCGCATCCGGCCCTGCAGATCCTTGACCAGAGAGCTGCCTGCGAGAGCGCCCGTGGATGCCGTGCCCAGCTGTTCATTCAGGGCGTTGTAGACCGTGGCGAACTTCTTCAGCGCGTTCGCAAGCGGTGCGCGGCTCGACGCCAGGTCGACCGTGATCGTCTCCCCGGCTTCGGTAAGGGCATTCAGAGTCAAGGCGGCTCCCGGCACGGCCCCCTCGATGTAGTTTTCAGGGCGTGTCACGGTCTGGCCGTTGACCTTGAGCACGGCATCGGCGCCGGCCTGGGTCACGGCGAGCAGATTCGAACCGGGATCGTCTTCCACGGTTCGCAGCTCAATCGCGGCCGCGCCGGTCTGGTTGGCGGAGATCGACAGGTAGACACCATCATCGGCCGTCACCAGCGACGCCGTCACACCAGCGCCGAGTGCGTTGATGGCATCCCGCGCCCCGGCGAGGTGGTCCTGGTCCGGCGCCAGTGTAATCGCGTGGGCCGCGCCGCCGACCACCAACTGCAGGTAGCCGCCCGCGCCAGCCACCGGCCCGGCGGTTTCGCTCGCCTGGCCCGAAGCGCTGGTCATCACTGCCCTTCGGGCGAGCGAACTGATCTCACTGATCGTGAAAACCCCTGGCTCCGCCGCCGAGGTGTCCAGCGTGACCCGGACTTTGGAGGAGCTGACAGTCGCCGAGAGGGCCTTCGACGCGCCCAACTCCTTAAGTTCGTCCAGACTCGACGAGAGTGAGGCGACCGCCGAGCGAAGCGTGCCCATCGCCGTCTTCTGCTCGATCAGCCGCTGCTGATCGTTCATCAGCAACTGCGCCGGCAGCGACGCAATTTGCACAGTCCGGTCCACAATTACCTGGAAGTCCTGAGAAAACTGACTGACTCCGGTAAACCGTAACGGCGTGATGCCCATCGTAAATGCCTTCCAGGAGCCCTGCCCTGGCACGGCTCCTGGACGCATATCGGCAACCCAGGCCGGTTCTTGAAGAATCTTTTCCGCTACCGGCCGGCAGCCGGCACGGCCGGTTCCTCCTCCATCTGAATGTCCGTGTAATCGGGCCTCCGGTGCAGCGAGAAGAAGACCGCGAGCAGCGTCAGAAGTGTCACCCCGGCGGCCACGGAGAACCACATCAACCGCATCACGCCCCGGGTGGCTGCGAAGGCATGGCGGCTGTCCTGGATCACCAACAACATCCAGTCCAGCTTCGGATGCGAATCCGCCAGACCCGGATCCGCATAGCCCACCAGGACATCCTCACCGCTGCGCAAGCGGGTCGTCAGGTACCCGCGCTGCCGGCCCGAGGCCGTCGCCAGCACCTCGCGCACCGACTCGTATTCCTCCGACTTGAGCTTCGCCGCCAGACTGACGCCCGGCGTGTAGATGATCGTTCCGTCTCCTTTCACCAACGCGGCACGCATCGTCTCGCCCACTTCGATCCGGTGGACCAGCGGGAAGAGCATCGACACCTCGATCAGGGCATCGATCGCCCCGATGAACCGGTTGGTTCCTTGCTCCATGACGGGAACTCCCAGCCCTACGTAGTATGACTTCGTGACATCGTCATAGAGTACGTCGGTGAGGTGAATCGCGCCCCGGCCTTCCGCGTACGTCGCTTGCCAGAAGTCCTCATCGGCCTGGTAATAGTCCATCGTCTTGTGTGTGGCCGCGATGGCGGCGCCCTGGGCGTCGGTCAGCGTGATCCGCAGGAACCGGCGGTCGGTCTGGCGCCACCCGGTCAACTGCCGCCCGGCACGCGAGGTCAGCATCTGGCGGACATAGCCATCCGCCGCCGGCGTATTCCACTCCTTCTCCATCTTCAGGATGTGCGCCTCGATCGATTCCCGGGTGACCCCGGAATAGCGGCGGTTGGCCTCGGTGACGGCCTCCACAATCGTGGGATCGGAGGCGAGCGTCCCCACCGCCACCACCCGGTCGTTGAAGAACATCGAGATCTCCGAGGCGGTCAGCCCGGCGATCGTCCTGAAGTGGGTGCCGATGGTATCCCTCATTTGGCTCCCGGCCTTCGTGATGGTGTATAAGCCCACCGCGCAAAGGGGCACCAGCGTCAGGAAGAGTCCGATGAGCAGTTTCTTGAGCGGGAGATGGATCTCGAATCGATCCGTGGACATGGCTCGCCTCCTTTCCGGCGACACAACGCCCTGGCGGACCGGGACCACCCCTGCTCGGCGCCGGGCGGGAGCGGCGGGCCAGCCGGACTTTCGGGGGCTCGCGAGCCTGTTTCTGTCGCCCCCAGCATACTCAAATCACGCATCAAGGGGAAGCAAAATCGACAGCCGGCGCCGGTTGCCCTGGCATATCGCGGTTCAGTACCATGCAGCAGGACCCGCCCATTCCCGACATGCCGCCGCCCGCAGACCGCCTCACCCGCTGGCTGGGCCCCCCGCCTGGGGCCCGGGAGGCCCGGCTGATCGCCTCGTGCGCCATTCTTGCCGCTCTGCTCATGACGGGTCTCTCCATTCACCGCGGCCTCCAGGGTCAGACCTTCATGGGAAGGCCTTTTGGCGGCGATTTCGGACAGTTCTACGCCGTGGGCCGCATCTTGAATGACGGACAGGCGGCACGGCTCTACTCCATCCCGGATCAATTGAATTCCTATCGCCGCGCCGTCCCCGAGGCGCCCGGCGACTACCACCTCGTCTTCGCCAACGCCCCCGTGATTGCCGCTCTCTTCCGGCCGCTCGCCCTGCTGGACTACCGGCAGGCGTTCATCGTCTGGCTCGTCATTTCGCCCTTGCTGTTCGGTCTGGCTCTGCATCTGCTTGGTCTTCGCCCCTATGGTGTGCCCTGGCTGCTGGCCGTCTCCTGGGTTCCTTTCCTGTTCGAGACATGGTTCGGCGGCCAAATCCCGGTCTTCGGGCTTCTGGCTTTTTCCCTTTTTTTCTGGCTTCGCCAGCGTGGCTGGCTCCTGGCCGCGGGCGTGGCTCTCGCTCTCGCCTCCTACAAGCCCACTCTGGTTCTGGTGCCGGCTGTCATGCTTCTTTGCGGACGCCAGTGGCGCACGCTCGCCGGATTCTCCGCCGGCGCCGCGGGGATGCTCGCCCTCTCGGCAGCCGTCGCCGGACCCAACGGCCTGGCCGGATGGTTCGAGGCGCTTCAGTTCTACGGCAACATGGTTTCGGGCCAGTTCGAAGCTCTGCGGCGGTACAAGTATCTTGACGCGGGCTCGTTCATGCATCTGCTGTTCGGCTCGGGAACCCGGCTCGCAACCCTCGCCGGCCTGACGGTCTCGGCCGCGCTTCTGGCGCTGCTCGCCCGCGCCTGGTGGTCCGCCCCGCGCCTCGACCCCCGTGGCCAGGACCTGCTTTGGACCGCGACTCTCGCTCTCGCGCCGGTCGTGAACCTGTACGTCCCCATCTACGACGCCGTGCTCCTGATTCCTGGTGCTGTGCTCGCCGCCCGCCACCTGGAAGGCCCTTCCTGGCGGTGGTGGCTGACCGCCCTTTACCTCAGTCCGTGGATCACCCAATCGGCCGCCGAATTTCTCCGGTTCCAGTTCTTGACTCTCGTCCTGATCGCTTTCGGCTGGTGGTGCCTCCGCCAGGCCGGAATTCGACCGCAGTCAGCCCCAGCAACCCAGGCCGATGTGAGTGGGGCATCCCCCTGCGCCGGTTCCGATGGGATGTTGCCGTGAAACTTCGCTTTGAGACGAGTGTCCGCTCCCTCGCAATCGCCCCATTTCCGTCGTTCGTCCCGGACCCGTTCACACGATAAACGAAAATTAACGCGTGGCGACAACTCACAGAAAACGCAGCACTTCAGGCTGCCTGCCTCCTCCCGTACCGAACCCGGATCCGGCCTACCGGGTTTCACTGGGTATGTGAAAAGAGATGCGCCCACGATGATGGACGCAATGATATAGTAACGTCGAGCGCGGGTTCTGTTCGAGGCGTGGCGCAGTCCAACTCGCGAGAACAACAGGAGGTGTGGAAATGACGATCGTTTTTGTTCATGGCTGGAGTGTCCGTAACACGAACACATACGGACAGTTGCCGGCCCGTTTGAAGAAGAGCCTGCAGGCTGGCGGCAGGACGGTGGACGTGGAGAACGTCTACCTGGGCCAGTATGTCAGCTTTGATGACACGGTGACGCTCGACGACATCGCCCGCGCCTTCGATCTCGCCCTCCGCGAGAAACTCTTCGACCCGGCCACGAAGACCTGGAAGCCCTTCGCCTGCATCACCCACTCGACCGGCGGACCCGTGGCCCGCCTCTGGATGGAACTCTATTACGGCAAAGATCGCCTGGCCGAGTGCCCCATGAAGCACCTCGTCATGCTCGCGCCTGCCAATCACGGCTCCGCCCTTGCCCAACTCGGCAAAGGCCGCCTCAGCCGCATCAAGCACTTCTTCCAGGGCGTCGAACCGGGACAGCGCGTGCTGGACTGGCTCGAGCATGGCAGCGCCGGCGCCTGGAACCTTAATTCGCGCTGGCTCGACTACGACTGCGCCGCCGCCGGAGTCTTCGTCTTCAGCCTCACCGGCCAGAAAATCGACCGCAAACTATACGACCACCTCAACAGCTACACCGGCGAACCCGGCTCCGATGGCGTGGTCCGCGCGGCCGCAGCCAATCTGAATTACCAGTCCCTCCAGCTCGTGCAGAAGGGTAAGAAATTGACGCTCTCCGCCCGTCAGGTCACCCGGCCCACCGGCTTCGGCGTGCTGCCGGGAATGGCCCACTCCGGGCGCGACATCGGCATCATCACCAGTGTCCGGATGACCGGCGCCCACCCGGCCGTGGAGTGGGTCAGCCGCTGCCTGGGCGTGACCGATGCCGCCGGCTTTCAACAAGTCTGCTCGGAACTCGAGTCGCTCACCCGGCAGACCCAGAAGGACGAGCGCATCGAGCAGGTCCGCAAGCTGCTCCGGACCACCAAATATGTCACCAACCGGTACTCGATGGTGATCTTCCGGCTCCGCAATGACCGCGGGGACTTTCTCGCAGACTACGACCTGCTGCTGACCGCCGGGCCCAACTATTCGCCCGACGAACTTCCTGCCGGTTTCTTCGTCGACCGGCAGCGCAACAGCCGCAATCCCGGCCAACTGACCTACTATCTCGACCATGACGCCCTCGACGCCCTTCGCCGCCGCGGAGGCGAAGGCCGCATCGGTTTCCGGATCCTCGCGCGCCCCGCCTCCGGATTGGCCTACTACGAGGTAGCCGAGTTCCAATCCGATGAGAACGGCGTGCGCGACTACTTCCGCCCGAACGAGACCGTCATGGTCGAGATTGTCCTCAGCCGCAAAGTGGATGCGCGTGTCTTCCGCCTGAGCGAGAATCTCCCTGATGGCGACAAGGGCGAGGAGATCTCCGGGCGGCCGACGGGCCGCGTGGTGCCGTAATCAGCCGCAGACGCGGTAGAGCTTCTCCTGCAACTGATTCTGATTGAAGGGCTTCTGCAATATCTCCATGCCCGGCTCCAGGAGAAGATCCGGCAGGTCTCCGCTGAAAATCAGGGCCGGCAGACCCGGCTTCAACCGGCGAAAACCGCGGACCATGTCAAACCCATTCCCGTCCTTGAGATGGTAATCGGTCGCAATCACGTCCGGAAAACCACGCAAGGCGATCATCGAACGCGCCTCACCCACGTTCGCCGCCCACACCACCCGGTGGCCTTCGTTCGTCAGCCAAAGGACGATCAGCTCCCGCAGGTCTTCCGAATCCTCCACGACGAGAATGGACAACGGCCTGAAACCGGCGTCCGGCATACTCAGTCTTCCCTCTTGAGAATCCGGTACAGCGTCGTGCGCCCGATCCCCAACGCGTCCGCCGCGCGGGCCCGGTTGCCGTTCAGCCGCGCCAGCACCTCCATCACATAGCGCCGTTCCATGACCTCCAGAGGCTGAAT
Organism: Bryobacterales bacterium; assembly: GCA_003487005.1. GTDB lineage: Bacteria > Acidobacteriota > Terriglobia > Bryobacterales > Bryobacteraceae > PNKE01. Next base: position 39,329 of record DNFG01000336.1, on the reverse strand, counting down.
CTCGGATTCGAAGGAACCGGCGGACGGCACCGCGCCTTGCAGCGATTCAGGGAGATGGATCAGGTCGATCGTGCCGTCATCACACATCATCGCCGCGTAGCTCAGCGCGCTTTCCAGCTCGCGCACATTGCCGGGCCACGAATAGCGGAGCAGAAACGCCTGCGTCCGGCGGGTCAGCCGCAGCGCGGGACGCCCATACTTCTGGCCGTACATGGTCAGAAAATGCCGGGTCAGCAAGGGAATATCCTCGCGGCGCTCGTTCAGCCTCGGCACCTGCAACGCCACGCTCGCCAGGCGGTAATACAGGTCCTCGCGGAACGTCCGCTCCGAGACCATGTCCATCAGGCAGCGGTTCGTCGCCGCCACCACCCGCACGTCCACTTTTCTCGAGATGGACGACCCCAACGGCTGGATCTCCCGGCTTTGCAGGAATCGCAACAGCTTCGCCTGCGATCCGATGGGCACTTCCCCGATCTCGTCCAGGAACAGGGTCCCGCCCGCCGCGGCCTCGATCATCCCCTTGTGGTTGCTCACGGCGCCAGTGAAGGCGCCACGCATGTGCCCGAACAGCGAACTCTCGAAGAGCGTCTCGGTGACCGCCGCGCAGTTGCAGACCACGAAAGGCCGGTCCGCGCCCGCGCCCAGCCGGTGAATCGTGCGCGCGACAATCTCCTTGCCCGTGCCTGTGTCACCCACCACCAGCGCGTTCGAATAGTGCGGCGCGATCCGGCTGATGCGCGAGTACAGATCCAGGATCAGGGGACTGCGGCCGATCATCCCCTCGAATTCGAAGGTGCTCGCCTCCTCCGAGTCCGTGTCAAGGGCGTGGTCCTGCGCGCTCGCCAGCTTCAGCCATTTCTGGACGCGTTCGCGCAGGCGGTTCGGCGCGATGGGCTTCGTCAGATAGTCGGACGCGCCCCGCTGGATCGCCTCCACGGCCGATTCCATCGAGTAATGGCCCGTCAGCAGGACGATCTCCGCATACGGGTCGATGCGCGACAGCTTGTCCAGCAGTTCAAAGCCCTCGACGCCTGGAATCACCAAATCCAGCAGGACGAAGCCGGGACGGACACGGCGCATCCGCTCCTCCGCCTCGTCCGGACCGCCCGCTTCGTGAAACTCCAGACACTCCGAGAAGGGCTGCAGGATATCCCGCGCCAGCTCCCTTGATGCCGGATCGTCATCCACCAGCAGGATGTCGAAACGTCCCGGGCTCTCACTGACCTTTCCAAGGTTCATGACCCAAACGACTCCATGAACAGAAATTGCGTGCGACAGCGCGGTTCGCCCGGCGTTCTCCGCCGCCGGATCACCTACTTACCGCTTGAGTGTATCCAAAAGCTCCATCGTGCGCTGAAAGGCCGCACGGGCTTTGTTCAAGTATCCACGCTGCACTTCGGTGAATCCGGAACTCTCCTCCGACAGGAGTTCCAGATAGCCAGAAATCGCATTGAGGGGGCTCAGAAGATCATGCCGCACCCCCCGTAACTCCAACTGCGCCGCCTCGTCACATTCCCGGCGCACTTGCCCCAGCTTTCTCCGATGGTAGCCCCACAGCAACGCCAGCACAGGCGCGCCGGTCAGGACCACATACAACACCGGGACTGATCCGCCAACGTCGTTAAACACGGCTCTCCTCTCACTTTTCTGTCGGCAGATTAGGTCGTTTTAATTAGATTAGGGCTACAAGATTCCTTCCAATTTGAACCGGCAGTGTACCAATTTGAAACTCTCAAACTGCGTTCATCCGGCAATCAAATCTCTATGCCTCCTGTTTTCTATAAGATGCCGACCCGCCGGTGAATCTTGTGCTGTGGTGCTTCGCTTGCATACCCAAGACTCAGTGCTCTTCTCGTGCCAGGACGGCGATCCTGACAAGGATGCAACATGATGCAGCCGGTTGAACAAGACCTCCAGTCCACCATGAACCCGCAGGTTATCACCTCGGCCGGCTGCCGTGCGCGCGTCCTCCTCGTCGAGCAGGACCCAGGGGTTCGCCACCTGTGGCGATCGGTCCTTGAACGCGACGGCCATCTCGTCAGCGGGCTTCGCGATCTGGACCTCCTCGGTGAGAGCGGACTGCTCGACGCGGAAACCGGGATGGACCTCATCGTGGTCGAGGGACTGGCACTGGCCGGTCCGGCCGACCTGCGGGCGCTGCGTCAGATCCTCCCTGGCCAGTGTACCCTTCTGATCGCGGGCATCTGCACTTTCGACTGGGATATCACCAGAACACCCAACACGCTGCTCTGGCCCAAGCCCTTTCCACTCGAGGACCTGCGCCGTCTGGCCCAGACTTCCGCCCGAAGAGACGGCGGCCAGGCGCCCGTTGCCGTCATCTGCGACGATTGCCCGCATACGCGCGAATTGCTGTCCCTCGTCGCCCAGGACGCCGGTTTTGAGACCGTCGCCACGAGTCTGGGCAGCGAGGTCCTGGGACTCGTCGAGGTCTGCCAGGCCCGGGTCGTCTTGCTCGATATTCTCATGCCGGACCAGGACGGCCTCGTGACGCTGCGCCAGATTCGTGCCGCGGGTCTGCCCGTCCAGGTCATCACCCTGAGCGGCGGTCCCGAACTCTATCTCCATGTGGCCGGGCAATTGGGGGCCAACCACATCATGACCAAGCCCGTAGCCCTGGAACCTTTGCGCCAGCTTCTGCGCGAGATCGCCGGTTCGTCCGGCGGTCCGCCGGCGGCGGCCCATCCCGCTTCGGAGGATCCATGACGCTTCTGCGCCTGTTCGAAACCAGCCCCTTCGCGGGCCTGACTCTCCTTCTCTGCTCCCTCTCGCTCCTGCTGGCCATTCACATGGTCCGGCAGGCGCGCTGGCGTGAGGACCGCTTCATCGCCGGATTCGTCGGCCTGCTGGCCATGCACCAGGCTTTTGCTGTACTCAAGGATGCCGGCGTCGTGCCTCAGAACTGGAAATCGGCCGAGGAACTCGCGGGCGCGGTCATCGCCGCCCTCTTTCTGGCGGCCCTGATCGTCTTCCGGATTCACCTCTGGCAGATGCACAATGCGCGTATGCGCTTGCGAATCAGTGAGATGAACATGGCCCCCCAGACCTGGAGCCCCGATGAAGTCGAAGCCCTCGAATTCATCACGCGGGGCACGGCCCCCGCCAAACCCGGCACAGCCAAAGCCGCCGCCGCTGGCTCGGAAGCCCCAGGCACCGCGCAAACTGCTGATTCTACAGGTTCCTAAAAGAAAAACGAGGGCTTGACGCCCTCTTGCCGTTCCGCTCGGCCCTCACCCCAGAAATGGGGCGGGGGCGAACCTGGGGTAGGTTCGCCCCCTTGGGCGGTGTGAGGACAGGGGTGGGAGTCTGTCCTCACGGGCGGAGCTTTAACTATAGCACATGTCAAGTGCTCATGCTAGCCAAAAATTCGGCATTCGACCGCGTCTTGGCTAATTTGTCCAACAAAAGTTCGATCGACTCCACCGGAGACAGCGGCGCGAGTACTTTGCGCAGCACCCAGATCCGGTTCAACTCGTCTCTCGGGATCAGCAACTCGTCCTTGCGCGTGCCCGACTTGTTGATGTCGATCGCCGGGAAGATGCGCTTGTCCACCAACTTGCGGTCCAGGTGCACTTCCATGTTGCCGGTGCCCTTGAACTCCTCGAAGATCACGTCGTCCATCCGCGACCCCGTGTCGATCAGCGCCGTCGCAATGATCGTGAGCGATCCGCCCTCTTCGATGTTGCGCGCCGCGCCGAAGAACCGCTTCGGCCGCTGCAGCGCGTTCGAGTCCACGCCGCCCGACAGCACCTTGCCGGAAGGCGGCACCACCGTGTTGTACGCCCGCGCCAGACGCGTGATCGAATCCAGCAGAATCACCACGTCGCGCTTGTGTTCCACCAGGCGCTTCGCCTTCTCGATCACCATTTCAGCCACCTGGACGTGGCGCGCCGCCGGTTCATCAAACGTTGAGCTGATGACTTCGCCGCGCACCGACCGCTGCATGTCCGTCACTTCTTCCGGGCGTTCGTCGATCAGCAGCACGATCAGCACGATCTCCGGGTGGTTGATCGCCACTGAGTGCGCAATCGACTGCAACAGCATCGTCTTGCCCGTCCGGGGGGGCGCCACGATCAGCGCGCGCTGGCCCTTGCCGATCGGCGTCAGCATGTCCATCACCCGGCCCGTGAAGTTGTCCTTCGACGTCTCCAGCTTCACCCGCTCCTGCGGATACAGCGGCGTCAGATTGTCGAAGAAGATCTTGTTGCGGCTCTCCTCCGGCGGCTCGAAGTTGATCGCGTCGACCTTGATGAGGGCGAAGTACCGTTCCCCTTCCTTCGGCGGACGGATCTGACCCGAAACCGTGTCGCCGGTCCGAAGGTCAAACCGGCGGATCTGCGAAGGCGACACATACACGTCGTCCGGTCCCGGCAGATAGTTGTATTCCGGCGCCCGCAGGAACCCGAAACCATCCGGCAGACACTCGATCACGCCCTCGGAGAAGATCAGCCCGGCCTTCTCGGCCTGCGTCTGCAGGATCTTGAAGATCAACTCCTGCTTGCGCATTCCGGCCACGCCGGTCACCCCCAGATCGCGCGCAATCTGGTTCAGCGTCGAAATCGACAGTTCCTTCAACTCCCCGAGATCGAGGTTGCCGCGCTTGTTGAGCCCGCCCGAGAGTTCCGGCTTGTAGTCGCTCTTGCCTGTGTCGGCGGCCTTGGCCGGATCCTGCTTCGGCGCTTCAGCGGCCTTTTCCGGAGCCGCCTCGGACGCCTTCGCGGCAGGCTTCTCCGCAGGTTTCTCCTGCGGCTTCTCCTGGGCCTTTTCGCCCGCCTTCTCCGCGGGTTTGTCATTCGCTTTCGCGGAGCCGGCCTTCGCGTTGCTCTCCGGGCTGCGGCGGCGCGACGGAGGCCCGTCGGATGCCTTCGCGGCCGGTTCCGTCTCAGGCTTCGGGGGGGTGGCCGGCTCTTCTTCGGAGCCTACCGGTTTTGTGTTTTCCAGATCGCTTGCCAAATCTCTTTCACTCCTTGGCCCTTGGGGCCCGAAAACCAGATCAGGTCTCCTTCCGGGTAGTATTCCCGGAACGCCTTCTGGCTCGCACTTTTTTCTTTCTGGTTCAGCTTGTCCACCTTGGTCGCGACCACCAGGTACGGACGCCCGTGATGCTCCAGCCATTCTTTCAACTGAAGATCGGACTCCATCCACGCACGCCGCGCGTCAACCAGCAACACGCTCAGCGCCAATACTGTCCGCTCCCGGAGGTAGGCGTCAATCACCGGCTTCCAGGAGTCCACCAGCGGTTTGGGGGCCTTGGCATAACCATACCCCGGAAGATCGACGAACACAAACCGTTCATCGACCCGGAAAAAATTCACCGACTGCGTCCGCCCCGGCGTACTCGATGAATACGCCAGGTGCCTCTGCCCCGTCAGGGTGTTCAGCAGCGTCGATTTTCCCACGTTCGACCGGCCCAAAAACGCAATCTCGGGCAGGCCCGGCGACGGAAACTGATCCGCCCGGGTCGCGCTCAACAGGAATTCGGCTGGGGTTACCAATCCAGGGAAATCCTTTGGAGGCAGGCGCGGATGGCCGCGGTTGCCCTAATGGGCCCGCTTTTCTCCGGATGCCGGGGCTTCCACCACCGGCACTTCCACGGCCTGCGCCGCCTCGGCCTTCGCCGCATGCGCGGCCAGATCCTCCGCGAGCGCAATCCGCAATACCTCGTCCATCGACTGCACGAAATGCAGCTTCATGTCCTTCCGGATATTCTCTGGCACATCCGCCAGATCTTTCTCGTTTTCCTGCGGCAAAATCGCCTCGAATATGCCGTGACGGTGGGCGGCGAGCAGTTTCTCCTTCACCCCACCAATCGGCAGCACCTTGCCGCGCAGCGTAATCTCGCCCGTCATTGCCACGTCCCGGCGCACCGCGATCTTCGTCAGCGCCGAACTGATCGTCGTCGCAATCGTGATGCCCGCCGACGGGCCGTCCTTCGGAATCGCGCCCTCCGGCACGTGAATGTGAATGTCCAGATGCCGGTAGAAATCCTTCGGCAACCCCAGCATCGACGCCCGCGAACGCACGAAACTCATCGCCGCCTGCGCCGACTCCTGCATCACATCGCCCAGCTTCCCGGTCGTCGTCAGCCGGCCCCGGCCATCCATGATCGTCGCTTCCGTCGTCAGCAACTGCCCGCCGACTTCCGTCCACGCCAACCCGTTCGCTGCGCCGACTTCGGGCCGCTTGTCGGCCATCAGGTCGCGGAACCGCGCCGGACCCAATAACTCACTCACCTTGGGCTCGTCCACCACCACCTGCGCGAACTCCGGAGCCGGCGTCTGATCGCCCTGCTCCGCCTTCACTTCCGCTTCCGACTGCGCGTTCACCATCAAACGCGCCACTTTGCGGCACACGTTGCCCACTTCGCGCTCCAGATTCCGGACCCCCGCTTCCCGCGTATAGCCCTGAATCAGCGTCAACAATCCCGCGTCTTCGATCTTCAGATGCACGTCGTCCATCCCGGTCGCCTTCATCTGTTTCGGCACCAGGAACCGCCGCGCAATCTCCATCTTCTCGAGTTCGGTGTAGCCCGACAGCCGGATCACTTCCATCCGGTCCTGCAGCGCCGGCGGAATCGTGTGCATCACATTCGCCGTCGCGATGAAGAAGACTTCGCTCAGGTCATACTCCACATCGAGGTAGTGATCCATGAACATGAAGTTCTGTTCCGGATCCAGCACCTCCAGCAACGCCGCCGACGGGTCGCCGCGGAAATCGGTCGACATCTTGTCGATTTCATCCAGCATAAACACCGGATTTCGCGCGCCGGCCTTCTTCATCATCTGCAAAATCTGCCCCGGCAGCGCGCCAATGTACGTCCGCCGGTGGCCCCGCACTTCGGCTTCGTCCCGGACGCCGCCCAGCGACAACCGCACGAACTGCCGGCCCGTCGCTTTCGCAATCGACATCCCCAGCGAGGTCTTGCCAACACCCGGAGGCCCAACAAAACAAAGGATCGACCCCTTCGGATTCTTCACCAGCCGCCGGACCGCCAGAAACTCCAGAATGCGCTCTTTGATCTTCTCCAGACCGTAATGATCCGCGTTCAGCACCTGCTCCGCGAACCGGAGATCGCGAATTTCCTTCGACTTCTTCTTCCACGGAACCGCCAGCATCCAGTCCAGATAGTTGCGCGACACCGTCGATTCGGCCGACATGGGGGGCATCTGCTCCAGGCGCCGCAGTTCCGCCATCGCCTTGTCTTTCGCGTCCGGGCTCATTCCGGCCGCTTCGATCCGCTTGCGCAGATCGTCGTATTCGCTCTTCTCGCCTCGCCCCAACTCCTTCTGGATCGCCTTGATCTTCTCGTTGAGGTAGTACTCTTTCTGCGCCTTCTCCATCTGCCGCTTCACGCGGCCCTGGATCGTCCGGTCCACGTTCAGCTTTTCGATCTCGATGTCGAGCATGTCCGCCACGCGCGTCAACCGGTCGATCGGATCGAAAATCTCGAGCAGTTCCTGCTTCTCTTCGATCGTCAACTGCAGATTCGCGCCCACCGTGTCGGCCAGTTTGCCAGGATCCTCGACCCGGATCGCCGCGATCATCGTCTCGTAGTTGACGTTCTGGCTCAGCTTGACATACTGCTCGAACAGCGAATTCACCCGCGTCGTCAGCGATTCCAGAATCGGACTCACTTCCACCTGCGCCGGGTACGTGCGAACCACCGCCCGGAAGTAACCCTCGTCATCGCCCACCGAGATGATCTTGCCCCGCTCGACACCCTCCACCAGCACCTTGATGTTGCCGTCCGGCATCCGGACATGCTGCACGATCGTCGCGATCGTGCCCACCTGGTAAATGTCCTCCGGACGCGGTTCATCCACGCTCGCGTCATGCTGCGTCGCCAGGAAGATCTTCTTGTCCCCCATGAACGCTTCTTCCAGGGCGCGGACGCTCGACTCCCGGCCGACGACGAACGGCGTCATCATGTGCGGGAAAATGACCACGTCTCGGATCGGCATCATGGGGAGGCGGCGGCTCTCGGACTTCTCTCTTGCGCTGCTCATCGTGTTTCTTTGGATGAATTCCAGTCTCGGGTTTGATTCCTGTTGTGGGGCCCGCCTCCAGCGTACAACGATCACGCCGGGCACGGACGATGACGGCACGGCCGGGCCGCCCCTCTGCGGGGACGTGTTCCGGTCCGGATGGGGCAGGCGGCAGCGAAAAGGCGGATCAGCCAGCCTTCTCGAGCAACGCCCAGTTGATCTTCTGCGAGAGGACCATCTCCTTGGTGACGAGGAACTCGCGGACCTTCTTGTAGGAAGGAATATAATACATCAGGTCAAGCATCAGCTCTTCCAGAATCATCCGCAGGCCCCGAGCCCCCACCTTCCTCTGCAGCGCCTGCTCGGCGATACATTCCAGGGCGTCGTCGCTGAACTTCAGTTTAACATTCTCGTACTCGAACATTCGCTGGTACTGCCGGATCACCGAGTTCTTCGGCTTCGTCAGAATCTCCACCAGCGCCGCCCGGTCCAGATCTTCCAGCACCCCGCAAACCGGCATCCGGCCAATAAACTCGGGAATGAACCCGTACCGGATCAGGTCTTCAGGCTGCAACTGCTCCAGCAGCGTCATGTCCCGGTGCTGCGGCGTCGCCCGCCGGATCGCTTCCGCCACCGGCGCTTCCCCGCTCTTGAAGCCCATCGACTTCCGGCCCACTCGCCGGCTGATGATCTTCTCGAGTCCGACGAACGCCCCGCCGCAGATGAACAGGATATTCGTCGTGTCGATCGGTGTGAACTCCTGGTGCGGGTGCTTCCGCCCGCCCTGCGGCGGCACATTCGCCACCGTCCCTTCCAGAATCTTCAGCAGCGCCTGCTGCACCCCTTCACCCGACACGTCGCGCGTGATCGACGGGTTCTCGTCCTTCCGGCTCACCTTGTCGATTTCATCGATGTAGATGATGCCGGTCTGCGCCCGCTGGACATCCCAATCGGCGTTCTGCAACAGGCGAAGAATTATGTTTTCCACATCTTCGCCCACGTAGCCCGCCTCGGTCAGCGTCGTCGCGTCCACGATCGCAAACGGCACGTCCAGAATCCGCGCCAGCGTCTGCGCCAGCAACGTCTTGCCCGTGCCCGTCGGCCCGATCAGCAGAATGTTCGACTTCGACAGTTCCACTTCGCCAGCACGTTGCCGGTTCATCTGGATCCGCTTGTAGTGGTTGTACACCGCCACCGCCAACTTCTTCTTGGTGGCGTCCTGCCCGATCACGTACTGATCCAGATACTCCCGGATCTCCAGGGGCTTGGGGAGCTTGTGCGGCGCTCCATAGGGCTTCTCCGGACGGTCGTCCTCAAGAATCGAGTTGCAAACGGCGATGCACTCGTCACAAATGTAGGCACGGGGATAGTCGCTGGGAGACGAGATCAGCTTCCCAACCACATCCTGGCTTTTATGACAAAAAGAACAGCGTAAAGTTTCGTCGCTTCCGGACCGCTTCACAAAGTGCTCCTCAGCCGGGGCCGGGCCGCAAACCGCCGCCAGCCTCCCGCTTCACCGCTAACTCCATTATTCATCCATTCGGGGTCTGGAGCAACGACAGAATTAGGCGCTTTCGTTCTGGGCCTCCCCCTCGGTCCCTTCCTCCACCGGCGCCGGAGCCACCTTCACCGCGTGCTCGAACAGGAAACTCAGCACCTTCTCCGTCCGGATCCGGTTCGCAATCCGGTCCAGCGAACCATCTTTTTCCAGCTTCATCCGGACCGCCGCCACCGGTTCACGCTGCTGCCGCGCCATCCGCTGCACCTCGGCGTCCACCTCGTCCTGCGTGGGATGAATCGACTCCGAACTCGCTATCTTACCCAGCACCAGCGAACCCCGGACGTCCCGCCGCGCCCGGTCTCCCTGATTTTCCTTGTACTTGGCCCAGTCAATCCCGCTCGCCAGTTTCTTGACGTCCGCCCCCTGCGCCGCCAGCGACCGCAACTGATTCTCGAGATTGTTCTGCAACTGCTGGTCCACGTACGATTCCGGCACCGCGAATTCGTGCAGGTCGATCAACTTCTCGATCAGCGCATTCTTCGCCTCGGTCTGCGCCATGTACTCCCGCTCCCGGAAGATCGCCTTCCGGATTTCGTCCTTCAGTTCCTCCAGCGTCGTGAAGTCGCCCACGTCCTGCGCGAATTCATCGTTCAGCTCAGGCATCTCCTTCAGCCGGATCGTCTTCAGCGTGATCTTGAACCGGACCGTCTTGCCCGCCAGATTCTCCGCCGCGTAATCCTCGGGATAGCTGACCTCCGCCTCGCGCTCATCGCCCGGTTCGGCCCCGCGCAGCGCCTCCGTGAAGGGCGCCATCGTCTGCTCCGATCCGATTTCGATGTTCAGGTCGTCCTGCTTGATCGGTGCACCGTCGAGTCCTGCAATCGATTCCAGCGACACCTGGCAGTGGTCGCCGTCCTGCGCCGGACGCGGATCCACATTCACCAGTTCCGCTCGCGCCTCCCGCAAATCCTGCAGGCGCTTCTCGACGTCCTCGTCCGTCACTTCCGGCTCCGCGTACGCCACTTCCAGACCCCGGACTTCCTTCAACTCGAAATCCGCCGCCACGTCGAAACGCGTCTTGAAATGGACCGATCCGTCGTCATGGAAGTGCAAATCCTTGACTTCCGGCCGGCTCACCACGTGCAATCCTTCCTTTTCACAGGCGGAATCGATCAGCTTCGGAATCAGGTTCTCCAGAACCTCCTGCCGGATCTCGACCTCGAAGTTCTTTCGAATCACGCTGATCGGCGCCTTGCCCGGACGAAAGCCTTTCAGGTGGGCCTTCTTCTGGACGTTCAGCTCGACTTTCGCGCTTTCCTCGGCCATCGCCTCGGCGGGGATGGTGATCTCGAGTTCGTGGGTGCAGCCTTCAACTAGTGCCAATTGCTCAATCCTCTAATCTTTTCAGTTTCGCACGCGCGCGGGCGGCTTGTCGCCCGTCGCCAGCAGCGTCTGCAAGTGCGGCGCCTGTTCTTCCCGGTGGACGATCGCCGTCTCGCAACACAAAAAACCCGCCCCCTCCATCAGCCCCGTCAGTTCAGCTTCGCTGAAACCCAGCCACAAATCCGCGTACAACTCCCGCGCTTCCTCGAAGTGATGCTTCACCAGATCCAGCACCGCGATCCGCCCCCCGGGCCGCAAAATCCGGTGCGCCTCCCCCAGCGCCCGCTCCGGATGTGGCGCATGATGCAGCGATTGTGAAAAAAAGGCCACGTCCACGCTTTCATCCTCAATCGGTAGCTGTTCCATGTCCCCCAGACGGTAATCCAGGTTCTCCAGACCATGCTTCCGCGCCAGGCCCGCCCCGAATTCCACCATCTTCTCCGAACTGTCCACCGCGATCACCCGCTCCGCCCTCTGCGCCAGCAACTGCGCCATCATCCCCTCGCCCGCCCCCAAATCTGCAATCACCAGCGGTGGCAACAGCTTCAGTAACGTCTCTGCCAGCCCTTTCCATGACCGCCCCGGCACGTAATGCCGCCCGAACTTCCCCGCAAGTTCATCAAAATACGCCCGGACTTTGTCCCGCCGCCGCGCCAGCACCAGCCTCAGCGCCGCGGCGTCCAGCCCCGCTTCGGGGATCTCCCGCGCCCCCTGCCTCAATACATCCAGCAACCCCGCAATCCCAATCGGCTTCATTCGGTACAGAACGTGCTTCCCCGTCCGCCGGTCCTCCACCAGTTCCTCCGCCTTCAACTGCGCCAGATGCGTCGAGATCGTGCTCTGCCCCAGCGACAGAATCTCCTGCAACTCCGCCACCGACAACTCCTCCTGCTCCAGCAACAGCAAGAGCCGCAGCCGGTTCGGATCGGCAAGTAAACGAAAAGTTTTGAGGATTGACGGCACAGGCGCGCATCCACTAATATATCAACATATCGTGATTGAACGATAGCGTGATTTGAGGCGGGACTGCCTGTTGGTCCCTCAGATACCGATTTCAAACTAGAGGAGCAAGGATGAGCACCACTCTGACCCCTGTTTCGGCCGACTACAAGGTCGCCGACCTCTCCCTGGCCGATTGGGGCCGCAAGGAGATCACCATCGCGGAAGCCGAAATGCCCGGCTTGATGTCGATCCGCAAGAAATACGCAGCCGAAAAGCCCCTCGCCGGCGTCCGGATCACTGGTTCGCTGCACATGACCATCCAGACCGCGGTGCTCATCGAGACCCTGGTCGATCTCGGCGCCGACGTCCGCTGGGCCAGTTGCAACATCTTCTCCACCCAGGATCACGCCGCCGCCGCCATCGCCAAAGCCGGCGTCCCCGTCTTCGCCTGGAAGGGTGAGACCCTCGAAGAATACTGGTGGTGCACCTACCAGGCAGTCAGCCACCCCGGCGGTCTCGGTCCTGAACTCGTCGTCGACGACGGCGGCGACGTCACCCTCCTCATTCACAAGGGCTACGAACTCGAACACGGCTCCGATTGGGTCAACACCCCCTCCTCCAGCCATGAAGAAAAGGTCATCAAGGACCTCCTCAAGCAGGTTCACGCCGAAAATCCCACCCGCTGGACCGAACTCGTCAAAGCCTGGCGCGGCGTCTCCGAGGAGACCACCACCGGTGTCCACCGCCTCTACAAGATGATGGAAGCCGGCAAACTGCTCGTTCCCGCCATCAACGTGAACGATTCCGTCACCAAATCGAAGTTCGACAACCTCTACGGCTGCCGCGAATCGCTCTCCGACGGCATCAAGCGCGCCACCGACGTCATGGTCGCCGGCAAGGTCGCCGTCATCTGCGGCTATGGCGATGTCGGCAAGGGCTCGGCCCACTCCCTCCGCGGCTTCGGCGCCCGCGTCATCGTCACCGAAATCGACCCCATCAACGCCCTCCAGGCCGCCATGGAAGGCTTCGAAGTCACCACCATCGAAGACACCCTCGGCCGCGGCGACATCTACGTCACCACCACCGGCAACTGCGACGTCATCACCCTCGAGCACATGCTCAACATGAAGGACCAGGCCATCGTCTGCAACATCGGCCACTTCGATAACGAAATCCAGGTCGATCGCCTCAACAACGCCCCCGGCGTCGTCAAGGAGAACATCAAGCCCCAGGTCGACAAGTACACCATGCCCGACGGCCGCGCCATCTTCATGCTCGCCGAAGGCCGCCTCGTCAACCTCGGCTGCGCCACCGGCCACCCCAGCTTCGTCATGTCCAACTCCTTCGCCAACCAGACGCTCGCCCAAATCGACCTCTGGAAGAACAAGGACGTGTACGCCATCGGCGTCTACACCCTCCCGAAGAAACTCGACGAAGAAGTGGCCCGCCTCCACCTCGAGAAAATCGGCGTCAAACTGACCCGCCTCACCGAAAAGCAGGCCGAATACCTCGGAGTTTCCGTCGACGGCCCCTACAAGTCCGAGCACTACCGCTACTAAGCGGAACCCGCTCCAGAAAGCCGAAAGCCCCCGGGTCCACACCCGGGGGCTTCTCTATTTGGTGGCTTTGTCAAACCTTCCGCACAAAACAGGCCTTGCTCTCCGCAAAGGCGTGCCCGTCTGCATCCAGCAGCGCCCCCCGCACGTGCAACCGCCGCAGATCCCGCCTCGTCACCTCCCCCTCGATCCGGTGACAGGCCCCGCTCGGCACCGGGCGCCGGTAGCGGACCTCCAGATGCGCCGTCAGCGCCGGAGACCCCGTCGCCGCCACCGCCTTCGACATCGCTTCATCCAGCACCGCCGCCACCACCCCGCCATGCACAATCCCCTGGTACCCCTCCACTTCGCTGGGCGGCGTCCACTCCGCCTCCACCAGGCCGTCGCCCGTCGTCCGGAACCGGATCTGCAACCCCCGCGGATTGTCCGCCCCGCACACGAAGCAACTGTTCTGGACCCGCGCCGCTACTTCTTCACCTGTTGAAACGCCTGCCATGTCTGGAATCCTCCCGAAAGATTGCGCGCGTCGTAGCCGTTCTGCCGCAGAAACCGGACAGCATAGTAGCTACGCTGCCCAACCCCACAATTCACCCGGATCTCGCGATCCTTCGGCAGTTCCACAAACCGCTCGCGCAACTGGCTCAGCGGCACATTCACCGCCCCCGGCAGATGCCCCCGCGCGAATTCCGCCGGTTCCCGCACATCGAGAAACAGCGCTTCGCCCGGATCTTCCTCCCAACCGGCAAGGATCTTGTCGCCCCGCAACGTGTTCGCCGCGATCATCCCGGCCACATTTACCGGATCCTTCGCCGCGCCATACTGCGGCGCGTAGCAAAGCTCCGATTCCTCCAGGTCAAACACGGTCCCGCCCATCTGGATCGCCATCGAGATCACGTCGATCCGCCGCTCCACCCCGTGTGCCCCCACCGCCTGCGCCCCCAGCACCCGGCCCGTCGGCCGCTCATAGATCAGCTTCAGATGGATCGGCTTCGACCCCGGATAGTAGCCCACATGATGGCCCGGATGAAGGAAAATCACCTCAAAATCGGTCTTCCGGAGCCGTTTTAGCGCCTTCTCGGTGCATCCGGTCATCGCCACCGTCTGTCCGAACACTCCACAAACGGCCGTCCCCTGCACCCCCCGGAACCGCGAATCCCGGCCGCAAATCACATCCGCCGCAATCCGCCCCTGCCGGTTCGCCGGCCCGGCCAGCGGCACGAAAACCGGCTCCCCGGTCAGCGAATCCGTCATCTCGACGGCATCGCCCACCGCGAAAATGGCCGGATCGCTCGTCCGCATCTGGGCGTCCACCCGGATCGCGCCGCGCTCGCCCAGTTCCAGACCCGCCGCCCGCGCCAGATCACTTTCCGGACGGACGCCGATCGCCAGAATGACAATCCCGGCGTCCACGGTCGCCCCGGACTGCGTGTGCACCCGCAGATGCCCATCTTTTTGTTCGACTTGCGCCACCGGATCGGCCAGGTGCAGATCCACCCCCTTCGCCCGCAGATGCTCCTCCACGTAGGCGGCCATCTCCGCGTCCAGCGGCGGCATCACCTGCGGCGCCGCCTCGATCAACGACACCTGCAAGCCCCGGTGCGCCAGGTTTTCGGCCATCTCGAGCCCGATGAACCCGCCCCCAATCACCGCCGCGCGCTCCATCGGCCGCGTGTCCAGCCACTCCCGAATCTGCCGGCTGTCGGGAATCGTCCGCAGCGAAAACACCCCCGGCAGATCCAGACCCGGCAGCGGCGGACGCAACGGCGCCGCGCCCGGCGAAAGCACCAGAATGTCATATTTTTCGCGCGAAACTGTGCCCGTTTGTGTGTTTTCGACGGTGATTTCGCGCGCTTCGCGGTCGATCTCCACCACGTTGTGGAACGTCCGGACCTCGATGTTGAACCGCTCCGCGAACAACTGCGGCGACGCCACCAGTAGCTTTGCTTCGTCCTGGATCACGTTGCCCACGTAGTACGGCAATCCGCAATTGGCGAACGAAACGTAAGGACCCCGGTCAAACACCACAATTTCCAGGGTTTCATCCAGCCGGCGCAACCGCGCGGCGCACGAAGCGCCGCCGGCCACGCCGCCCACGATCAGCACGCGGCGGGAAGGGGTCATCGGGTCAGCGTATCCTCCACAGATTCTTGTAAACAAACGAGTTCACGTGCATCTTGCACCAGACGGACCATCGACCCGGCCAGCCGGTCCAACACGTCCATCCACTCTTCCAGATGCTTCCGGCCGCTCGCCGTGACGGTATAGACCCGCCGCGCCGGTCCCGCCTCCGGCAGATCCCAATGGGACGCCAGATGCCCGTGCGCCTCGAGTTGGCGCAGACACCGGTACAGCGCCGTCCGGTCCACCGCCGCCTCCGTGAAAGCGTACCCCGGCAGTTCGGCAGCCAGGTCGTAGCCGTACGAATGCCCCTTCCGCGCCAGAAGAAACAACACCACCGGCTCGATGAACCGCGAAAGATGGCCCATGGCGCACCCACAGGGCCCGGTATGCTGGCAGCGCGGCATCTTAGTGACTGTGCCCGCAGTTCGACGGAACGTCCTTCAGACGCCCGGCCAGGAATTCCTTCACCAGCCACTCGGGTTCGCGGGGCGGCAGACCCGTCACCACCGTCGCCCCGCCCTCCTCCAGGATCTGGCGCGCGCCCGGGCCCATCCGCTGCGCCAGAACCACTTCCGCCCGGTGCGTCAGCAGCCACCGCGGAATCACTCCATGCTCGTGCGGCGGGGGCTGCAACCGGTTCACAGGCCCGTTTCCTTCCGCATCCACATCAAAAATCAGGAAATGGTCAGGATGACCAAAGTGGCCCGCCACCCGGTTGTTGCTGACCGGCAAAGCAATTCTCATCTGTGAGCCTCCTGCGACTAGGTGTCGCTTGCACCTAAAAGCAGATTATCAGACCCCTTGCTCCGCGTCTAGCCCGCCCGCGCCGCCACGGTTGTCCCAGGTGTCTTCGGCCACCCACGGAGACAGTTCTCCACCCGGATGGCGGACCGGACACTTGAGGGCGGTGGTGACAGTCGTGTGGTTGCCCCATTCGGTGCCGGGGACCAAATTCCCGCCGGTCCTTCTCCTCCGGTACTATTTTACCCACCTTATTTTCAACAACTTCCCGCCACCCCTCCCAACCACCAGCGACTGGAAGCAAGAAGCCCGCAAGCCCATTCCGTATCCTTTCAATAACTTACTGCCAAAAGAAATAGTACCGGAGCAAACACCCGGCCACGAAATCGGTCCCAGGCACCAATTCCACACGCATGCGGCGCATCCGCCCCCCTATTCCCTCCCGGACCCGTTGACGGCGTTTTCTCAACAATATTTCCCACCGAATCAACCACTTCCAGAAACCACCGGTTCGGATCCCTCCAATCACCCCTCTCCAATTGAATCGAGGTGAAAAACACGATGTCCGAACACAACAGATCCGAACGCGCCCGCCGCAACGGCGCCAAATCCAAAGGCCCGACCTCGAGCACCGGCAAACGCTGGTCCTCGAAAAACTCATTCAAAACCGGCCTCTATGCCAAAACCATCGAAGCCTTCCCCCAGGAACTCCAGGATCATTACAACCGGATCCACAAAGCCTACCGCACCGATTACCGCCCCTCCGACTCCATCGAGGACGACCTCCTCGCCCAGATGGCCTTCAATCGCACCAGATATTTCTACTACCTCAGCCTACTCGGCGAGAATCTCGAGAACGGCGAAACCCTTGAAAAACTCCTCGGCCAACTCGAACGCAGCTACATCCGAACCCTGAACTCGCTCGAATCCCGCCGCCGCCAACACCCCCAACTCGGCAAACCCGACAAGCTCATCATCCAGTGGATCGACCCCCGGACGGGCAAACCCTGGCGCACCGAACCCGACGAACTGACACCAAAAACCGAAGGAACGAACCCAGCAACTCCAACAAAACAAGAGCCCGAGTCCCGGCAAGTGCGCCGCCGCCGCGAACGTCTGGAACGCCGGAGGTTAAATACCTCCACACAGGTGAAGATTCCGGTATGATTTGGGGATTCACGGCAAGCAGGAGGAAGCGATGCCTACATATACAGTCAAGTCCGGAGATACCCTTTCAGCGATTGCCCGCCGTCTGGGCGTGCCGCTGCACCTGTTGATCGAAGTCAACGACATCCGGGACGCCAACAGGATCCGCGTGGGGCAGGTGCTGAAGGTCCCGGGGATGTCCACGGACACTCGTGAGCACCCTGAACCGCCGCCTGCCCCGCCCCCGGCGCCGGCGCCCGCCGCGCTTGCAGTGAATCGAGACCGGTTTGCTCTTCCACCATCGCAATACATGCACGAGGAGACCGATAAAGACCTGATCATCGTGCACTTCACGGCCGGTTCCACGGCTTCCGGCGCTTTCGCCTCCTGGATGGCGACCGACGCCCGCGTCGCCACCGCCTACATTCTGGATCTGGACGGAACGATCTACGAACTGTTTGACCCGCGCTACTGGGCGTATCATCTGGGCATCAAGGGCGCGGCCAGCCAGAACTTCCGGCACGACCGCCGCTCAGTCGGGATTGAGATCGTCAATGTCGGCCCCCTGAAGGAGCGTGACGGCGCCCTCCACTGGTGGCCGAACGACTTTCGCACGCGCTTCTGCGGTCTCGATGAAGCGGACAAGTATGTCAAGAAGTCGTACCGCGGCTTCCAGTATTATGCCGCCTACACGCCGGCCCAGTCTGCCGCACTCGGCCCGCTGGTGGACCACTTGCGGCAACGCTTTTCGATCCCCAAACGCCTGCCGTCCCTGGCTCAGCGGGAGCAGTCGGACCCCTCCGGCTACTTCAAGGACTTCCGCGGGGTGGCCGCGCACCAGAACTTCCGGGCGGACAAGTTCGATGTCGGTCCGGCCTTCGATTGGGGGTCCACCGGGCTGTGACTACAGCATTTTCGGTAGCCTGGATTCCGGATCGCCGGTGCTATGATGAGGGCAGATGAGCCTGCTGTCACCGAGACTCCAGATCGCGGTCAAGCAGAAACAGATCCTCACGCCTGGCCTCGTGCAGATGGTGACGGTCCTGCAACTGAACCGTCTCGAACTGCGTGAACTCATCTCTCAGGAGATCACCCAGAATCCGGTTCTGGAAGATCTCGGAGAGGGCGGCGAGGAATTGACGCCGGCCGAGGTCCAGTCCCTCCTGGAAGCCGAGCGTGCGCCGGACCCGGCCGATGCCGATGTCCTGCGGATGACGCAAGAGGCCGCCGCGCAATCGGGATTCGAGGCGGAGATGGATCCTGGAGCGCCGGGTGCGGCCGCGGAGGCGGCGGATACAGGCGCCCCCGCCGACCAGGCGCAGACTCTCGATCCGTTCGACCAGATCGACTTCGGCTCCTACTTCGACGAGTGGATGGATCCGGGCTTCCGCAGTCAGGGCAACGAAGACCCCGACAAGCCGACTTTCGAGGCGTTCCTGTCGTCTCCGGTCACACTGACCGAGCACCTGCGGTCGCAGTTGAGCCTGCTGGTGCTGGATGAAGAGGTCCGCAACGCCGCGGACGCCATTCTGGGCAATCTGGAAGAGACCGGATATCTGTCGAGTTCGCTCGAGGAGATTGCCGTGGCGGAGCAGATCGAGATGCCGGTGCTGGAAGCAGCCCTGGCGGCGGTACAGAGCCTCGAACCGGCCGGGATCGCGGCGCGTTCGCTGCAGGAGTGCCTGTTGCTGCAGTTGGAAAGCCGCAACGGGCGCGGGGGCGTAGCCTGGCAGATCGTCGAGAAGCACCTCAAACTGGTGGAATCGCGGAGCGTGAAAGAGCTGTCGCGGGTTCTGGGACGGCCGCAGGAGCACATCGAAACCGCGCTGGACGTGATCCGGCACCTCGATCCGAAGCCGGGGATCAAGTATTCCGGCCCCGGCGCACGGCAGGTGGCTCCGGACGTCTACATCACCAAGGATGGCGACAGCTTCCTGATCACGCTGAGCGACGAGGATCTGCCCCAACTGCGGATCAATGGCAGTTACCGGCGGCTATTGGACCGGGAGCAGGAGCCCGACAAGGACACGCGGAACTACATCAAGGAGCGCTTCGCGTCGGCGTTGCAGTTGATCCGGAACATCGAGCAGCGGAAGCAGACGATTCTGAAGGTGTGCGAGTCGATTGTGGAACGCCAGAGAGAGTTTCTGGAGGACGGGCTGGACCAGTTGCGGCCGATGATGATCAAGGACATCGCGGAGGAGATTGGAGTCCATCCGTCGACGGTCAGCCGGGCGGTGGCGGGCAAGTACGCGCACACGCCGCAGGGGGTGTTTGAACTGCGCTATTTCTTCAGCGAGGCGGTGCAGGGCCCTTCGGGTTCGGCGATCCCGCTGCAGACGCTGAAGCGGATGGTGAAGAAGATGATCGACGAGGAGGACCCCGCGAAGCCCCTGACCGACGATCAGATTGCTGCCCAGCTGAAAAAGCAGGGCATCCAGGTGACCCGGAGAACGGTCGCCAAGTATCGGGAGGATTTGAAGATTCCTTCCACCCACCACCGGAGAGTCCGGAATTAGTCTCGATTCCGGATGGCTGGTCCGCGTGGTGAATTCAGAAAGGCACTGCCATGAAAATCACCTTTACCGGCAAACAGGAGAAGCTGACGCCCACGCAGGAGAGGAAGCTGGCCATGCAGTTCGGCAAGCTTTCGAAGTTGCTGGAGCAGCGGGGCGAGAAGGCGGCCCAGGTGAAACTGGGCTACGAACGCCACCAGCAGCTCGCGGAGGTGCGCCTGAAGTACTATGATCAGGCGCTGGTGGGCGCCGCGGCCGGCGCCGACCAGTTCACGGCGCTGATGGAAGCCGTGGACAAGGTCCAGAAGCAGGCGTTGAAGGTCCGGACGAAGTTCCGGGACCAGAAGCGGGAGACGCCGACGCGGGTGGCGAAGACGGACATGGCTCCGGAAGCGCTGGTGGAGCCTGTGTTGAAGGGGGCGCGGAAGAGCAAGGCCAAAGTGGTGCTGGGAGTGGTGACGCCGGAGGAGACACCGGGCGGGCCGAGGCCGGCACGGGTCGTCCGGGCGACGGCAAAGTCAAACGGCAAACCGATGACGATCGACGAAGCGATGCTGGCGCTGGATGACAAGCGCGACTATCTGGTGTATCGCGATGCGTCGTCGGAGGCGGTCCGGGTGCTGGTCCGGCGCCGGGACGGCAATGTGGACCTGATCGAGGCATAGAGAGTCCGGTTATGGCCCGCGCCGGCAAGAAGAGCGAGTCGAAGGCTCCCGCAGGAGCGAGTCCGGGCCCGGTTTCCGTGCGAACGGAGACCGGGCCCGCGCTGGTACTGGTCTGCGGACTCAGCGGTTCGGGCAAGGGGACAGTCCTGAAAGCGCTTCAGGATCATGGATTTTACGCGGTGGACAATCTGCCGCTGGAACTGGTGATGCAGTTCAGCGAACTGACGCGCGATTCGCCGAAGATTGGCCGGTCGGCGCTGGTGGTGGACATCCGCGAGGCGGCGCATGTACGCGAGTTCGCGGAGATGCTGGCGAAGTTGAAGCGGCAGTTGCGGACGGAGTTGCTGTTTCTGGACACGGATGACGAGACGCTGGTCCGGCGGTTCAGTGAAACGAGGCGGCCACACCCGCTGGGGGGCGGCGAGAGCGTGCTGGGGAGTGTCCGGGAAGAGCGGAAGATGCTGGAGCCGGTCCGGGAACTGGCGGACCATGTATTGACGACGTCGGAGATGAATGTCCATCAACTGCGGCGGCGGGTGGTGGAGTTGTTCGGGGCGTCGAGCGAGCGGCGGATTGTGTTGCGGGTGGTCAGTTTCGGATTCCGGAACGGGGTGCCGGCGGACGCGGATCTGGTGTTTGACGTCCGGTTTCTGCCGAACCCGAATTACATTCCGGAGTTCAAGCCGCTGACTGGGCAGAATCCGCGGGTGGCGCGTTTTGTGAGGAGCTATCCGCAGACGCAGGAGTTCCTGGAGCGGGTATCGAGTCTGCTGCTTTTTCTTCTGCCGCACTACATACAGGAGGGGAAGAGTTATCTGACGATCGCGATTGGGTGTACCGGGGGACATCACCGGTCGGTGATGATGGCGATCGACATCGAGAAGCGGCTGAAGAAGGCGGGGTACGCGGCGAAGATATCTCACCGGGATCTGGAAAAACGTTAAAGACGGGCGGGACAGGACCGAAGAGCAACTTTGGGAAGTGAGACCGGCTGGAAGGCGGCCGTGGGGCGGTGGTGATGCACTGCTACGGAGGCCGGGACAGCGGGCCGGCGGGAACGAACCGGTTGGGTCTTGGACTTTCCAATTGCAGGTCCGGCCTGCCGGACCTGATTGCCTGAAGGCTCCGCGGGGGCGACTCTTCCTCCTCCGAAGTCGATCCCGCGGGCCTTCAATCCCGTTGCCCGGGCCATGACCAAATCTCCTCCTCGGTCAGGGCCCGGGCCTCCTCCGCCCGGCGGCGTCCCTCCTCACACTGGTTTATAGTGCATTCCGCGTGCCAAACCGGCTCACGGGGGGTTTGTAGCCGATTCAGGGCGGCGAGCATCCAACCGGATGACACAAGTGTCCACGAAGCGGACACTGAGAGGGCGGAAAGTGGCAGCAAACTGTCAACCCGCTGTTACAATGGGAGGGTATCGCCGGAGCTTCCATGCTGGCCACGAAGTCCATAGCCGAAGAGATCCTGGACCTGAAACGGGATCGCCGGGCCATTCTGCTGGCCCACCACTATCAGGAGGCGGAGATTCAGGAGTTGGCCGACGTGATCGGCGACTCGCTGGAACTGGCGCGGAAGGCGCAGTCGTTCGAGGGTGAAGTGATTGCGTTCGCGGGCGTCTGGTTCATGGCGGAGACGGCACTGATTCTGAATCCGGAGCGGACGGTGGTGGTTCCGGACAGCGAGGCGGGCTGTTCGCTGGTGGATTCGTGCCCGGCGGAGCAGTTGCGGGCGTGGAAGAGGCGGCATCCGGATCACGTGGTGGTGGCGTACATCAACACGAGCGCGGAAGTGAAGGCGGAGTCGGACATCATCTGCACGTCGCGCAATGCCGTGGCGGTGGTGAATTCGATTCCGGCCGAGAAGCCGATCCTGTTCGTGCCGGACGTCAATCTGGGCAATTATGTGAAGGCGCAGACGGGCCGGGAGAACATGAAGATCTGGCAGGGCGCCTGCATTGTGCACGCGACGTTTCCGGCGCGAAGGCTGGTGGCGGCGCGGACGGAGTATCCGGAGGCGCCGATCGCGGCGCACCCTGAATGTCCGGCGGACGTGCTGCGGATGGCGGATTTCATCGGATCGACGTCGGCGATCATCGACTGGTGCCGGGCTCAGGAGCAGGACGACATCATCGTGATGACGGAGAGCGGGGTCCGGTTCACGCTGGAGAAGGAATCGCCGGGCAAGCGGTTCCATTTTGTCGCGAACGAGCAGTGCAACTGCAGCGAGTGTCCGTACATGAAGCGGAACACGCTGGAGAAGTTGCGGGATTGCCTGCTGAACCTCGAGCCGAGGGTGGAGTTGCCGCGCGAGTTGATGGAGCGGGCGCGCCTGCCGGTCGAGCGGATGCTGGCGCTGCGCTGAGGGGAGCGCGATGCCGGAACCGTTGCTGGACAGCTACAACCGTCTGCACGACAATCTGCGGCTGTCGGTGACGGATCGCTGCAATATCCGCTGTTTCTACTGCATGCCGGAGTCGGGAGTGGAGTTTGTTCCGCGCGCCGAGATTCTGAGCTTCGAGGAGATTGAGCGGGTGGCGCGGATCGCGGTGGGGCTGGGGGTTCGTAAACTGCGTGTGACGGGGGGAGAGCCGCTGGTCCGGAAGGATCTGCATGTTCTGATCCGGAAACTGGTGGCGATGCCGGGGGTGGAGGACGTGGCGCTGACCACGAATGGCGTGCTGCTGGCGGATCAGGCGGAGGCGCTGTTTGACGCGGGACTGCGGCGGTTGAACATCCATCTGGACACGCTGGACCGGGCGCGTTTCGAGCAGATCACCCGGCGGGACGATTTGGGGCGGGTAATGGCGGGCATTGACGCGGCGCAGCGGCTGGGATTTGGTCCGATCAAGATCAACGCGGTGGCGGTGAAGGGACTGGTGGAGCCGGACATTGTGCCGCTGGCGCAATTCGGGCGCGAACGCGGGATCGAGATCCGGTATATCGAGTTCATGCCGCTGGACGCGCAGAATCTCTGGGACCGGTCGAAGGTGCTGCTGGCGGACGACATCCTGGAGCTACTGCGCGAAGGGGTAGGACCGCTGGACCCGGTGCCGGACCCGGATCCGCGAGCGCCGGCGCTGGAGTACCGGTTCCGGGATGGCGGCGGGCAGGTGGGCTTCATCGCTTCGGTGAGCCGGCCGTTCTGTCTGAACTGCAACCGGATCCGGCTGACCGCGGATGGCAAGCTGCGGTACTGCCTGTTTGCGATCGACGAGACGGATGTGCGGGATCTTCTGCGCGGGGGGGCGGCGGACGAGGAGATTGCGGGGGTGATCCGGGCGACAGTGCGGGCGAAGTGGCTGGGACATGAAATCAATCAGGGCGAGCGCTTCGTGCCGCCGCCGCGGCCGATGTACGCGATTGGCGGCTGACGGATGATCGAGCGAGTGCATCCGTGGATCTGGGCGGCGGCGCTCTGTGTGCTGTTCACGGCTTTAGGGGTGGTGTTTCTGCCGTTTCCGGGGGCACAGTACGACGAAGTGCTGTTCGTGTCGGCGATTTATGCGCCGGAGACCGTCGAATACGCGATGAAGACGGGCTTTGGGGCGATCCCGGTGATGCTGATCACGTATGCAGGGACGCTGAAGGCGGCGATTTACGCGCCGCTGCTGGCGTGGTTCGGGTCCAGTCATGTTGTGCTGCGATTGCCGATGCTGGTGGCGGCGGCACTGTCGGTTGGGCTTTATTTTCTGGCGGCGCGGCGGTTGGCGGGGACGAAGGCGGCGCTGTTGACGGGGCTGTTGCTGGCGACGGACGCGATTTACCTGCTGACGTCGGTGTTTGACTGGGGTCCGGTGGCGTTGCAGCATTTGCTGTTCGCGGGGGCGCTGTACGCGGGGGTCCGGTACCGGGAGCAGGCGCGGGTCCGGTGGATGGCGGTGATGGCATTGTGCGCGGGACTGGCATTGTGGGACAAGGCGATTATTGTCTGGCTGCTGGCGGGATTTGGGGTCAGCGCACTGGTGGTGTTGCGCGGGGAAGTGATGGTGGCGGCGCGGAACCGGAGGTTGGCGCTGGCGGCGGTGCTGGGCTTTGTGATCGGGGCGGCGCCGTTTCTGTACTACAACAAGATTCACCCGCTGCGGACGTTCACCTCGTCGACGGAGATGGACCGGCAACCGGCGCTGCAAAAGATCGTGGCTCTGGACCGGACGTTCAGCGGGGGAGGGCTGTTCGGGTATCTGGTGCGGGAGGATCCGGAGGGGTTTCCGCAGGGATTGCAGACATGGGAGAAGGCGCCGTTGTGGTTGAACGGCAAGCTGCAGGGGCCGCGGCAGAGCATTCAGCAGTTGGTGTTGCTGGGGGCGTTTCTGTCGCTGCCGCTGGTGTGGGGGACGGGCTACCGGCGGGTTTGGCTGTTTCTGGCCCTGGCGGCGGTGATCGGGTGGCTGTTGATGCTGGTGACGGCGAATGCGGGCGGGGCGATGCACCACACGATCCTGTTGTGGCCGATACCGCAGATGCTGGCGGCGCTGGCGCTGGCGGGGGCTTTTCTCTCCCTGCGCCGGCTCTGGCTGGGCGCGCCGCTGGCGCTGGCAGTGCTGGGCGCGGGCGGCTGGGGTGTTTACGAACTGGCCTCTGACAAGCTGCGGGTGGAGCCGAGGGTGGAGCGGGTGCGGAACTTTTACGGCACCATCTACATTGACAAGGACTGGGACACGGGCCTGGAGAATGATTATGTGACCCTGGTGCATGGCGGCATCATCCACGGCATGCAGAACCTGGGGGCCGACTACCGGCAGGAGCCGGTGACGTATTACGGGCACCACACGGGCATCGGCCGGGCGCTGGACAGCATCAAGGCCAGGCCGGGCGCGCGGGTCGGCATCGTGGGCCTGGGTTCGGGCACGGCGGCTTGTTACGCGCAGCAGGGGCAGGCGTGGCGCTTTTATGAGATCAACCCGGAGATCGTCCGCCTGGCGGAGAAGCACTTCACTTACCTGGCCGACGCGCGGACGCGCGGGGCGGAAGTGAGCATTCACACGGGCGACGCGCGCCTGACCCTGGAACGGGAGGAGGCGCAAAAGTTCGACGTGCTGCTGCTGGACGCCTTCAGCGGCGACGCCATACCGATGCACCTGCTGACGCGGGAGGCCTTTGATATCTATGCGCGGCACATGGCGCCGGAGGGCATCATCGTCGTCCATGTGACCAACAGCTACCTGACCCTGGCCCCGGTGGTGGAGCGCCAGGCCGAAGCGCTGGGCTGGGGCGTGACGCGCATCATGACCCAGTCGGAAGGCGACCATGACAGCACGGACTATGTGATGGTGACAAAGAACGCCCAATTCCTCAAGGACACCCCCGTCGAGGAGCCAGAGGACCCGGAGCCGGAAGGCATCCCGCTGTGGACGGACCGCTACCACAACCTGTTCCAGATCTTGATGAAGGAGTGATGGCCCGCGCCACCAGGTCACACGCCTGCCGGCGCGGAAAAACAGCGTGCTGTTTTGCCAGGACGGCATGCCTTTGCGGGAAATAGGCGTGCGATTTTGCCGGGACGGCGTGCCATTCCCGCCCGGCGTGCAACTGCAAAAACGGGCCTGCGCGTCCGGGACTGTTTGCCGCGTGCAAGACGGGGGCTTTTGCCGCGTCATCATGGGCTCGATTCAACTCCACCCGACGCTTTGCCATGACTCTTCTGAAACCGAACTCACTCGCCGCCCTGCTCCTCTCCACCGCCGTTCCCGCGCTTGCGGATGTGACGCTGCCTGCGCTTTTTTCCGACCACATGGTGATGCAGGCGGATGTGAACGCTCCTGTCTGGGGCTGGGCGGACGCGGGCGAGGAGGTGACGGTCTCGCTCGCCGGTCATCAAGCGACGGCGCGGACGGGAGCGGACGGCCGCTGGAGGACGAATCTGCCGCCGATGAAAAGCCGGGCGGAGCCGCTGACTCTGACAGTGGAGGGCAAAAACAAACTTGTGATCCAGGATGTGCTCATCGGCGAGGTGTGGCTGGCCTCGGGGCAGTCCAACATGGCGTTTCAGTTCAGCCGCGGCCAGTATGCGCAGGCGGAAACGGAGGCGGCGGCGCTGCCGCAGGTGCGGATGTTCACAGTGAAGGCGCAGTCCACACGCGCGCCGCAGGAGCGGTGCGAGGGCGCATGGGTGGTGGCCACGCCGGAGACGGTGGGGGCTTTCTCCGCCGTGGCCTGGTTCTTTGGCAAGGAGCTGCACGGGAGGCTGGGCGCGCCGGTGGGCATGATCAACAGTTCCTGGGGCGGGACGGACATCGCCGCCTGGACGAGCGAGGAGGCGCAGGCCGGAGTGCCGGCGCTCAAGGAGGCGATGGAGGCGTGGAAGGCGAGGGCGGCGGCCTTTGACGCGGCCAAGGCGGAGGCGGCGCATGAGAAGCGGCTGGCGGCTTGGAAGGAAGCGGTGAGGAAAGCGAAGGCGGAGGGCAGGCCAGCGCCGCGCGGCCCGCGCAAGGAGGCGCATCCCGATGTGTCTCAAAACCGCCCCGCCAATCTCTTCAATGGCATGATCTCGCCGCTCATCCCCTACGCGCTGCGCGGGGCCATCTGGTACCAGGGGGAGCACAACTGCGCGACGGTGGAAAAGGCGTCGCTGTATGCCACGCAACTGCCTTTGCTGATCCAGGACTGGCGCGCGCGCTGGGACAAGGAGCTGGCCTTTGCCTGGGTGCAACTGCCGAACTTCGAGCAGACCGCGCCGCGCCCGCTGGTGCGCGAGGCGATGCTCAAAAGCCTGAGCGTGCCGAACACGGGCATGGCGGTGACGATTGACGCCGGCGAAGCCAATGACAACCACCCGAAGGACAAAAAGACGGTGGGCGGCCGGCTGGCGCTTTGGGCGCTGGCGAAGGTCTATGGCGCGGACGTTCCCGCCTGGAGCGGCCCGCTGCCCGCCGGGCATGAGGTGCGCGGAGGCGAGGTGGTGCTGGGCTTTGAGCACACGACGGGCGGACTGGCGGCTCGCGGCGGGGAGCTGAGAGGCTTCATGATCGCGGGCACGGACAAGGTGTGGAAGCCGGGAACGGCGCGTATCGAGGGGGGCAAAGTGGTGGTTTCGAGCGCTGAGGTGGCGGCACCTGTGGCGGTGCGGTACAGTTGGGCCTCGAACCCGGACGGGAATCTTTTCAACGGCGCGGGCCTGCCGGCCTCGCCCTTCCGCACGGATGACTGGGAAATCACGGTTCCGTGAGAGAGGGGCTTGATGAAGGGCGGCAACCTGGAGGTCTGCGCCAGCCAGGCTCAGCGGCGGCGCAGGACGAGCACGGCATCCAGGTGGGAGCCGTCGAGCCGCAGAGGCGCGGCGGCGTCATAGGTGAAGTCGTGGCAGGCGGCGAGCCGCAGCTCGGGCACCTGGCGCAGCAGACGGTGCAATTCGGCGGCGCTGTAGGTGCGGAAGTGCCAGCGCGTCTCCTGGAGGTGCTCGCGCCCGCCCTGGCGGACGCGCAAACGGGTGCGCACGGCCTCCAGACGCGCGCGTGGATCAGCGGGCCAGGTGCGGGTGTTGCAGGTGACGTGGATGCCGCCCCTCTCGGCCACCCAACGCTCGTGGTCGGGCGTGGCGCGCCCGTATTCGGTGAGGTGAAGGCCGAGCACAAAAATGCCGCCAGGCTTTAACACGGAGGCCACGCGCCGCAGGCAGGAGACGGCGTGATCCTCGGTGAGCAGGTATTTGAAGGTGCTGACAAGGCAGTGGGCCAGGTCAAAACGCGCGCGTCCCGGCACACGGAAGCTCTCCATGCGGTCCTGCCACAGAAGCGCGCCCATCCCGGCGGCGGCGAGGCGGCCGCGGGCGAACTCGAGCATGCTCGCATTGCCGTCAAAGCCGGCCGCGCTCCAGCCGCGGCGGGCCATTTCCAGCACGAGCCTGCCGCTGCCGCAGGCGGGCTCCAGGACACGCCCTGGCGGGCCGGAAGGTCCGTGCTCCACCCACATTGCCTCCAGGAAGTCCGCCTCGCGCGGTGTGTCGTCATCGAAGATGATGTCGTAGTGCAGGGGCGTGTCGTACCAGTCGCGTGTCTCGGCGGGCATGATGGATGGGGAACGACCCGCGTCGGGAGAAACGGGCCGGCCAGGCTACGCCTCCCCGGCGGGCGGCGGCAGGTTGTCTATGGCGTTGAGGATGCGCACGCCGCGCTCGACGGAATCATCAAGGCGGAAGACGAGGTGCGGGGAGCTGCGCAGGGTGACGCGCTTGTAGAGCGGCCTTTGGATGGCGCCGCGGTTTTTGTTGAGCTGCTCGACAATGTCGGCGTGGCGGTGCTTGGGACCGAGGATGCCGACATAAACGAAGCATTCCTTGAGGTCCACGGTGGGCTCGGCGTCATGCACGGTGACAATGCAGTCCTTGAACGCGAAGTCGCGCTCAAGGATCATGCTGACCTCGCGTTTGATCAGCTCGCCGACGCGTTCGATTCGGAGTGACATGGGAAGGATGGGGATGACCGCCGGCGGCGGGGCGGGAGCCACCGGCACACCGCCAGGCGGGGGTTAGAGGGTTTGCTGGAATTTCTCCAGCTCGTAGCACTCGATGATGTCGCCCTCCTCGTAGTCGCTGAATCCCTGGAGCTTGATGCCGCATTCGAGGCCGTTGCGGACCTCGGGCACCTCGTCCTGGAAGCGGCGGAGGGTCTCGATGGAGCCGTCATACACAGGCTGGCCGCCGCGCAGGACGCGGGCGCGCTGCTTGCGGTCAATGCGCCCGTCAATGACGATGGAGCCGCCGACATAGCCGCGGTGTACCTTGAAGACCTGCTTGACCCTGGCGTGGCCGAGCACTTTCTCGCGGGTGAGCGGGTCGAGCAGGCCGGACATGGCCTCGCGGACCTGGTCCACCAGCTCGTAAATGATGGAGTAGAGCTTGATTTGGACGCTGTCGTTCTTGGCGACATTGAGGGCCTTGTTCTCCACCTTGACATTGAAGCCGATGACGATGGCGTCGGAGGCGCTGGCGAGCACGACATCGGACTCGGTGACGGGCCCGACATCGGAGTGGAGGACATCGAGGTTGATCTTGTCGCTCTTGATCTCGTCGAGCGCGCCGAGGATGGCCTCGACGGACCCCTGGGCGTCGGCTTTGAGCACGAGCTTGAGGGCCTTCTTGTTGCCCTCCTCGATGGTGGCGAAAAGATGCTCCAGAGTGGAGCGGCGGGTGGAGGCGAGCTTTTTCTGCCGGTTCTCCTCATGGCGCTCCTCGCTGAGCTTCTTGGCGTTGCGCTCGCTGTCCATGACGACGAGCTCGTCGCCGACGTGGGGCATGTCGCTGAAGCCGATGACTTCGACGGGCATGCCGGGTTTGACGGCCTGGATGTGCTCTCCGCGGTCGTTGATGAGGGCGCGGGTCTTGCCCCAGTGCGGACCGCAAATGAATGGCTGGCCGGGCTTGAGGGTGCCCTGGCGGACGATGACGGTGGCCACGGGACCCTTGCCGGGAACCATGGACGACTCGATGACGGTGGCGCGCGGCGGGGCCTTCGGATCGGCCTTCAATTCGAGCACCTCGGCCTGGAGGGCCATGGTTTCGAGGAGGTTGTCGAGTCCCTGGCCGGTCTTGGCGGAGACTTCCATGCATTCGATCTCGCCGCCCCAGTCCACGGGGGCGAGTCCCATGTCCTGAAGCTGGGATTTGACGCGCATGACGTTGGCGGCGGGCAGGTCGCACTTATTGATGGCAACCATGAGGGTGACACCGGCGGCCTTGGCGTGGTTCAGCGCCTCCCTGGTCTGCGGCATGATGCCGTCGTCAGCGGCGATGATGAGCACGACGATGTCGGTGACATTGGCGCCGCGCGCGCGCATGGCGGAGAAGGCGGCGTGGCCGGGTGTGTCAATGAAGGTGATGGGCTTGCCCTCATGGAAGACGCTGTAGGCGCCGATGTGCTGGGTGATGCCGCCGGCCTCGCCCTCGACGACCTGGGTCTTGCGCACGGCGTCGAGCAGGGAGGTCTTGCCGTGGTCCACATGGCCCATGAATGTGATGATGGGGGCGCGCAGCTCGCGGGTGTCTTTTTCCTCGGGCTTGGGCTCGGGCAGCGGCTCAGGCTCGCGCACGGGCGGCTCCTCGACGCGGGGCGGGGGCTTGCCGCGTTTCTCGCGCTCCAGGAAGAAGCCGTGCTTTTCGCAGACTTTCTCCGCGACATCTATCTCAATGGCCTTCTCGGCATTTGGAACGAAGACTTTGAGCGTGATCAGGTCGGCGATGATTTTGAAAGGACGCAGGCCCATCTTCTCCGCCAGATCCTTGACAATGATCGGTGTTTTGAGGTGGATGATTTTTTTCCCATCCTCGGTGAGTTCGAACTCCGGGGACGGCTCCTCGGCGGCAGGAGCCTGAGCGGGGACTGGCGTCTCCGCGGGCGGCGTCACCGGACCGGCCTGGATGGGGCCGGACTCCTTGAGTTTGGAGATGGGCGGGAGAGCTGTGGACGCGGCCGCTGCCTGGCGTTTTTTCGTCTTCGGTTTCTCGTCCTCCTCGAACAGGTTCAAAGCCGCCTTTTTCTGGTCATCCAGGGTTTTTTTGGCGGGTTCGGAGGTCTTTGGTTCGGACGGAGCCGCAGGCTCCGGAGCGGCGGCGGGCTTGGCGCCGATGTGCGGCAGCACAGCCTGGTTTTTTGCCGACCCGCGTTTCGCGGGCTTGGGCGTGTCTTCCTCGATCAGCGAGAGCACTTTTTTATCCGCCTTTTTGCGCGGCTTGCCCTCCGCAACTTCGTCTTCCTCCTCAAGAGGGTCTTCGACGGCGGCTTTGCTGGATTTCGAGGATGAGGGACGGCTGGGCATGAGAGGGTGAATGCGTGCGAACGGCGGGCGGTGCGGTCAAAAAGGTTTGTTGACGGGAAAAATTGGAAACCGGGAGGCTCATGGCTGGGCTCCCTTGGGAATGTAGGACTGGATTCTTTCGTGAACCTGGGCGGCGAGCACTTCGTCGCCGTTGAGGGCGTCGGAGATGTCTTCGAGTTCGACCTGCATGAGCATGCCGATGTCGCCAAGACCTCCCTGAATGAGTTTGCGCGCGGTGTCGAGATTGATGCCGAGGGCTGTCTCAAGCTCGTGGGCGGCGGTGTCCATCTGGCCTTCAAAGACCTCGGCGGCGTGCTCGTCGCGCTCGATGTTCAACTCCATGCCCACCAGGCGCGTGGTAAGGCGGGCGTTCTGTCCGCGGCGGCCGATGGCCTTCGACAAGTCCTCATCGCTGACGGTCAGGCGCGCCGAGCTTTTGTCGGGGGCGACCTGGATGGTCAGCACCTTGACCGGCTTGAGCGCCTCGCGGATGAAGGTGGCCGGGTCGGGACTCCATTTGATGATGTCCACCTTCTCATTGTTCAGCTCGCGCACGATGTTCTTCACTCGCGCGCCGCGCATGCCGACGCAGGCGCCGACCGGGTCCACCTTGTCATCCGCGCTGTGGACGGCCACCTTGGTGCGGTAACCGGGTTCGCGCGCGATGCTGGCGATCTCGACCGTACGGTCGCCGATCTCGCTGACTTCGAATTCAAAAAGCCGGCGCACAAAATTCACATGCGCGCGGGAGAGGATGATCTCAGGACCGCGGGTGCCGTCTTTTTCGACAGCCTTGACGTAAAACCGCATCCGGTCGCCGGGAGTGTAATCCTCGGTGCTCACGCGCTCCTTGGAAGGCATCACACCCTCGAACTTGCCCAGATCCACGACCACGTCCGACTTGTCGAACCGGCGGATGGTGCCATTGACGACATCGCCGGTGCGGTCCTTGAACTCGTCGTAGAGATTTTCCTTCTCAGCCATGCGCAGGCGCTGAAGCATGGTCTGCTTGGCGGTTTGAGCGGCGATGCGGCCCATGTTTTTCGGAGTGACCTCCAGATCGAGCTCATCGCCGACCTGCGCATCCTTTTTGACCCGGCGCGCCTTCTCGATGGCGATCTCCTCCCAGGGATTCGAAACAGTCTCCACCACGATGAGCCGCGCCCATGCCTTGATGGTGCCTTTGTCGGGGTCAATCACGATTCGCAGTTCACGCGCGGGGCCGATGCTTTTCTTCGATGCCGCCAGCAGCGCCAACTGGAGGGCATCAACCATTTTCTCACGGTCAATGCCCTTTTCCTTGTCGTAGTATTCGAAGACGGATTTCAGTTCGCTAATCATAAAAGTGTCAAAGCCTGATCCAGACAAAAAAGGAGCGGGGAAAACCCCACTCCTGCCAAAAAATTAGCGCTTCGCCCGGTTAAGGAACGGCCAGTCTAGTTCCCGGAAGTCTTTCGGCAAGCTGAAAAACCGTTTGCAGAAAATTCTTCGCTCATCCGCCCGCCGGCATCACTCCCCTTCCCAGTCAGGCCACCAAGTCGTAACCGCGCCAGTCTTTGATTTTCACCTCGGCGAACTGGCCTGCGGGCAGCCTCTTCGGGACAAAGACGGTGGTGTCAATGTCCGGCGCGTCCATCTCACCGCGCGCCACGCCCGGCTCCTCGACAAGCACGCGCAGGGTTTTGCCCAGCAGGTCCTGGTTCACATGCTCGATGTTCCGCTGAATGGCGAGCATGGCCTTCTCATAGCGCGACTTGCGCGTCATGTGGTGCAGGTGGCCCTCCATCTTGTCGGCGCGCGTGCCCTCCTCGCGGGAGTAGTTGAAGACCCCCGCGCGCTCGAATTTCTCATCCTCGATGAACTGCACCAGCTCCTGGAAATCCGCGTCCGTCTCGCCGGGGAAACCCACGATGAAGGTCGTGCGGATGGCGATGCCGGGGATGCCCGCGCGGATGCGCTTCAGCAGGCCGCGGATGTGCGCGCTGTCCGTCTCACGGCGCATGAGCTTGAGCATGTTGTCACTGATGTGCTGGAGCGGCATGTCAATGTAGCGCGCCACCTTGGGGGATTCCGCGATGGCCGCGATGAGGTCGTCACTCCAGTGCGCCGGGTGCGTGTAGAGCAGGCGGATCCAGAAATCCCCCGGGATGGCATTCAGCTCGCGGATCAGCGTGGAAAGTGACTCGCCCTTGCTGCTGTCCACGCCGGAGGTTGGCTTCGGCCGGTCCCCCTCCCACTTGTCCATGCCAAAGTACGTCGTGTCCTGGGAGATGAGGTTGATCTCCTTCACGCCGCTTTCAATGAGCTGGCGCGCCTCTTTGACGATGCTCTCCTGGCTGCGGCTGCGGTGGCGGCCGCGGATCTTCGGGATGATGCAAAACGAGCACGGGTGGTTGCACCCTTCGGCGATCTTGATGTAGGCGAAGTGCTTCGGCGTCAGGCGGAAGCGCGGCGTGTCGTAGTCCGGGATGTACTGCGGGCCTTTGGTGACCAGGTTCTCCTGCTCGTGATCCCTCACGCCAACGAGGTTTTGGATGATCGGCGCCACCTGGGTGATCTGGTCCAGGCCAATAAAAGCATCCACCTCAGGCATCAGCGCGGGCAGCTCCTCACGGAAACGCTGGGAAAGGCAGCCCGCCACGATGATCTTTTGCCGCTTGCGCTTCTTCGACTCCTCGCGCGCGTCCACCGCCTCATGAATCGCGCCCACGCTTTCCTTCTTGGCCATGTCAATGAAGGAGCAGGTGTTGATGATGAGCACATCCGCCAGCTCAGCCTCCGGCGTCATCGTCATGCCCGCCTGCTGGAGGTGGCCGACCATGATCTCGGAGTCAATGAGGTTCTTGGCGCAGCCGAGGGAGACGAGACCGACTTTGATCATAAATGGGCGGCGAGAATACGGGAGAATGCGGGGTGCGAAAGCAGAAGATGAGCCGGAATTCGCCATCCAACACGCCTCCCCATCCCTCCCAAAGACACTCGCAGCCCCATTCCCCATTGCCGAAAGGGCACGCCGGTCTCCCCCCACAAGATGCGGTGAATGGGGTAAATCTTTTTGAAATTTACAGATTTCATTCTTAAATTTATAAAATCTATGATTCCGCCACTCGACACCTGCCACCCCTTTGAGCCGGTTCCAGCCGAACTCCAACGGCTCGTGACCGTGCGGGATCAATTGCTTGGCCTTTGCCGCACACTCGACGCGCAGATCAGACGGCTCCAAAGCACCGCCGAAACCGCGCCAAAGCGGCCTTGCGCAGCCTTGTTCGAGCGCCCGCCCGCCCTGGCCCATGTCATGGACGAGCCTGCGGGGCGTGTCGTCCTGCCACCGGCACTGCCGGAGGCGCTGGAGCCGGAGTTCAAAGATACCGCCTTGAGCGAACTCAACCTCGCCCTGACCCGCGCCTTCAACGAAGTCACCCACCGCGCCGCCGCCTGATCCCGGCGGGTGGCGATGACGGGGTGTGCCAGTGTCGCATACCTGGCGTCACCACAGATTGTGAAATCCGAAGTGGAGTCATGGAGTGCTGCGGCACTGGAAATCCATCACTCCACGACTCCCACACTCCAGGAAGGGAGTCACAAATCGTGATGATGTGCGGTATGACATCCCCTCAAGGCACCGGTGGCGGCTTGCCGTGGACTGGACACTCCCGGCTGCTGAAAAGAAGCCCGCTGCGGACATGAGTGCCCGCACTCCATTTCTCAGCCGCGCGCGCGGGTTCAGTGCTCATCCTCGTCCCCGCCGGTGGTGCTGACGTGAGGGCCGAAGAAGATGGCGTTGGCGAGCAGTTTTTCGGTGCCGAGCCAGTGGCCGCGGAAGACGGGGTTGTCGGTGAGGAGGATGACGCGGCCGCTGTCCACCACTTTGACCTGGACGGGGGTGACGGCTTTCATGGCTTCGAGGTTTTCCTTGGAGGCGGAGCCTGAGACGAGGGGGGCGTCGGTGTATTGCAGCGGGTTCAGATAGCTGCTGGAGGCGGGTTTGAGAAAGGTGGCGCCATCCCGCATGAGCTGGATGAGCGGTCGCGGGCCGAACCCCCATGCCAGAGGGTGGGTGCGGTCGTATCGGGCCTCGACGATGACGCCGTTGAGTTCGCGCCCGGTGCGGCGCTCGGCGGCGTCCTCATAGGGCAGCGTCTCCTGGGTCGGCTTGTCCTTGGGCGGGGTGTCAACGGCGGCTTTGGCGAGTTCAATCTTGCACCAGTCCTGGGCGGCGAGGGAGCCTGCAGAGGAGCCTATGGCAATGAGGCAGCCACCGCGCGAGACCCAGCTCTGCAGCGCGCTCCTGGCACCAACGGGCAGGCTGGTGAAGGGCGTGCTGGCGAGGATGACGGTGGAGAAGCTGTTCAGCAGCGTGGTGGTGAGCTGCCCGCCCTCGGCCATGGTCAGCGGTGTCTGCCACACCTGGTCAAAATGGTGCCAGATCTCGCCCGCTGTGACGGAGCCGGCACCGGCACCTGTCACGAGCAGCACGCCGTTGTTTTCGAGCGGCTGAAAAGTGGGGCTGCCGAGGTCGGGCACGCCGCCGTGGTAGCCGGTGCCCAGCGCGCGCACCTCCAGGGTGTCTTCCTTGGCGATGGTCTCCATGAGCTGCCGCAGCTCTTCGGATGAAAGCCGGTCCTGCACGGCCACGGGCACGACGATGCTGCCATGCGGCCAGAGGGTCTTTTTGCCATCGGCATCGGGGGTGGAAAAGGCGCGCGTGGCGGCCCAGCAGCGGGCCTTTGCCTCAATGAGCCGCCAAAGGGCGCGCGGCGCGTGGCGCGGCTCCCAGGAGAAAACGTAGGCGTAGGCTTTCTCCACACCAGTGAGGGCTCCGGCGGCTTTCACGAGCGGGGCGGCGGCGGGGGCGGGCGCGCTTTCCAGCCCGGCATGGAGCAGGCCAAAGGCGGAGGGCAGATGCCAGGCGGACACGTCATAAAAGATGTTGCTCTCGAACTTCGTCCGCGTCTCGAACATCGCGGTGATGAGGCGGAACTGGCGCTGGCGCGCGGGCACGACCAGCGAGTCGGCGGCGGCGAAGGTGCGGTCGCCCGCTTTCACATCCTGCGCCGGCCGGTGGGACTGGATTTGATGGCGCGCGAGCAGGGTCTGGAAGGCCTCCAGCCGGGCGGAGTCGCCGGGCGCGGAGAAAATGAACGCCTGCGTTTTAGACGCGGCGGCTTCCTTGAGCGCGTCGCGGTAAAAACCCTGCTGGTAGGCGAGGAACTCGGCGCGCAGGGCGTGGGCGGAGCGCAGGGTGGAGAGGCTGGTGGTGATCTGGTTGCGGATGGTGAAGGGGAAGTCCAGCCGCCCGTGCTCGGTGTCCTGGTGGTAGCCGCGCGAGCTGGCCTGCTCGAAGAGCACGCCGACGGAGCCGTTCACATCCGGGTAAGTGGAGCCTTTGCCGATGTAGTAGTCGTCGTAGCTTTCGCCCGTGTAGTAGAGGGAGCCGATGGCATCGAGCGCCTTCGCGTGCTCCTGCGCCATCTTTTCGGTCAGGGCCTGGTTTTGCTTCGGTGTCAGCGGATGCACCATCTTGGCGATGCCGGGCTGGAAGAAGTAACTGCGGTTCACATTGCCCATCTCATGATAGTCGGTGACGATGTTCGGCTGCCAGTCATGGAAAAGCCGCAGCCGTCCCTGGGACTCTGGGTGGACGGCGGGCAGCCAGTCGCGGTTAAGGTCGAACCAATAGTAGTTCGAGCGCCCGCTGGGCCAGCCCTCCTGATGCTCGCGGTCCGCGCGGCGCGCGCTGGGGTGGCGGCCGCGGTGGCTGTTGGTCCAGTCGGCGAAGCGCTCGAAGCCGTCGGGGTTCAGGCAGGGTTCCAAAAGCACGACGGCCTTTTTCAAAAAATCCGCCGTCTGCGCGTCGCGCGCGGCGGCGAGGTGGTAGGCTAGCAAAACGGAGGCGTTCGAGGCGCTGGGCTCGTTGCCATGCACACCGTAGCCCATCCAGACAACAATGGGCGCGCCGCTGATGTCCGCGTCTTTTTCCGGCGACTCGACACGGGCGAGGTGGGCTTTGCGGATGTCCTCCAGCCGGGCATGATTCTCCGGCGCGGTGATGGCGAGGTAAACCA
This sequence comes from Bryobacterales bacterium, assembly GCA_003487005.1. GTDB lineage: Bacteria > Acidobacteriota > Terriglobia > Bryobacterales > Bryobacteraceae > PNKE01. The sequence continues at coordinate 1,942 of DNFG01000336.1, read as the reverse complement.
GCGGCCGCCGCCCATGGGAGCGCGCGTATTCGGTCAGCGTCACGCGGTCCGACTGCGCGGCCACCTTGCCGAGATAGTCCACCAGCTCATGATGATGCAGATGCCACTCGCCGACCTGGAAGCCGAGCGCCTGTTGCGGCGTTGGCACGGCGGGGTCGTAGTTCGAGGCCGCCACCGGCAGGTAGTATTCCAGCGCGCGCGGCTCCGGCTCCGCGGCGCGGGATGAGACGAGGGCGGCGAGTGAAAGCGCGGCGAGGAGGCGTGACGGGAGATGCATGGCGGGCGGAGAGAAATGGCACAGCGGCGGCGGTCTTTCCTTCTTTTTCCGCGCGGGCATGAACACGGCGGCGGAGGGGCGAATTCCGAGTCTTGCGCGCGCGGCGCGCCCCGGTTATGCAAGGGCCGCCATTTTTCCCTGATGCTCCGCTTTTTCGCCAGCCGACTCATCCAAGGGGGCATCGTCATCCTGGCGGTGCTCTGCATCACCTTCGTGCTGCTCAAGCGCGCGCCCGGCAGCCCCCTGGAGAGCGAGCGCAACATCCCCGAGCACATCCGCGCGCAAAAGATGGCCCAGCTCGGCCTCGACCAGCCGGAGATCGTCCAGCTCTGGCGGCACATCCGCGGCTTCGCCACCTTCCAGTTTCCCGTGTCCGAGAAAAACGGCGGGCGCACCGTGGATGAGATCATCCTCCAGGGCTTCCCCGTCAGCGCGCTCGTCGGGTGCGCGGCGCTGGTCATCGCGCTGGGGCTGGGCATTCCCATGGGCGCGCTGGCGGCGGTGCGCCCGAACACGCTGGAGGACCGCGCCTGCATGATGGCCGCCACCGCCGGCATCTGCACGCCCAGCCTCGTGCTGGGGCCGCTCATGGCCCTGATCTTCGGCCTCAAGCTGCGCTGGTTCAACGCCTCCGGCTGGTATGACGCCGACGACTGGGTGCTGCCCGCGCTCACCCTCGGCATCATCTACAGCGCCTCCATCGCCAGGCTCACGCGCGCCGGGCTGCGCGAGACTCTGGCGCAGGAGTTCATCCGCACCGCGCGGGCCAAGGGG
>DNFG01000336.1:491-645 GCA_003487005.1 Bryobacterales bacterium | reverse complement strand
ATCCGCACCGCGCGGGCCAAGGGGGCCTCCGAGACTGCGGTCGTCTTCCGCCATGCCTTCAAGCTCGCCTGCCTGCCCGTGCTCAATTTCCTCGGCCCGGCGGCGGCGGGGCTGCTCAGCGGCTCCATCGTCACCGAGGTCGTCTTTCAGCTCC
>DNFG01000336.1:0-225 GCA_003487005.1 Bryobacterales bacterium | reverse complement strand
CGGACTCGGACGCCACTTCGTCGGCTCCGCCGTGAACCGCGACTACGAGCTCGCGATGGCCTGCGCGGCCTTTTACGCCGTGCTCATCGTCGGCTTCAACCTGCTGGTGGATGCCATCCAGGCGCTGCTCAACCCCCGCATCGGACTGCACAAGGCATGAGCCCCAGCGCACAACCCATGGACGCCGCGCCGGAGCACGCCGCCCGCGCGCACCCCGGCCCCTGG
>DNFG01000081.1 GCA_003487005.1 Bryobacterales bacterium | reverse complement strand
GCTCTTCCGATCTACTGGTTGAAGGTGGATGGCCGGATTGGAAATCCAATTTACGGTTGGTTGACCTTGACGCTGAACTTGAGGCCGCCGGCCGGAGTGAATGCGTACAGGGTCTTCTGGCCGCTGGCGACGGCGTCCTTGTCATCGGCCCCCATCTCGAAGCCGGTCACGTAAACCGTGTAGTTGGCGGCTTCCTCCGTGACCTTCGGAGCGGAGAGAACGTTGGAGTCCAATTCGATCGTGCCCGTGATGCTTGCCGTGGTGGGGTAGGCGGTCACGATGATCAATCGGGACTTGCGGGTCGAGGCTGTCGATGTCCCAGGGTTCATCATGCCGCCGCCGGACTGGCCCTGGCCGCTCATCACGAAATCAGAAGCGGTCATGAAGATCTTGCCGTCCTTGCCCAACGCCGGCTCAGACACCATCGTGCCTGTGATGGCGAGCTTCCACTTCGCTAACCCGTTCACTGGGCTCAGCGCCACCAATTCATACTGCGAAGTGCCTGTGCCGGGATTCATCATGCCCTGGTTAGTGGTCGAGGTTGAAGCGAACCGCACGACGTAAACCGTGCCATCCGGTCCGACGGTCGGCCCGTCCATCATCTCGCGCGAACCCATGGCGCCGCTCATGCCCATTCCGCTTCCCATCCCCTGACCGGGATTCATGCCTGTAGTGCCGGGATTTCCCGAGTTGCCCGGCCCCATCATGCCACCGCCATTGCCGTTACCCATTCCTCCGCCCATCTGCGCGGAGGCCAACGTCGCGAGCGCCAATGCGAGCAGCGACGTACGAGAAAAGAGTCTGTTCATCTTAATAGCTCCTGAGAATGAATTTCGATCGGACACGGCATTCTTAGTGCAAGCATCGTGCCATCGGGAGTCCACGCAGATTCAGTGACTTGAGATGCACCTGGGATTAATGTGCCGATCACAGAGGGCACAACGGCGTGCCCAAACTGATCCGGCGGCTGCCGCAAGACACCGACGTGTCTACAATGGAGGAAACAGCCGCACTGGGTACACGATGCTACTCTTCACTCTCCTCCTCTCGGCGCAGTTTGCGCCACAGTCCGCCGACCTGCCGAATCGCCAGCCGCAACTGGCTACCGATGGAACCCGCCTGGTACTGACCTACGGTGCCGGCAATAGTGTTTTCTTCGCCGAGTCCACAGATGCCGGCAGGAGTTGGAGCAAGCCGGCGATCGTCTCCTCTCAGGGCAAACTCTCGCTCGGCATGAGAAGAGGGCCGAGGATCGCCATGACGCCGGAGGCTATTGTCATCTCAGCCGTGGTAGGTGAGAAGGGCCGCGGCGCTGACGGTGATCTCGTCGCGTGGCGTTCTGTCGACGGCGGGAGAACTTGGTCCGCCGGCAAGGCGATCAATGATGTCTCGTCCTCAGCGCGTGAGGGACTCCAGACCATGGGTGCTGGCGGCAAGGGCATTTTGTTCGGCTCATGGCTCGATCTGCGCGGGAAAGGCACCCGGTTGTATGGTTCGACATCAAATGACGGGGGCGCGACCTGGTCGCCGAATACCCTTGTTTACGAATCTCCGTCTGGATCGGTGTGCGAGTGCTGTCATCCAACGGCGGCCGTCGATGCGCAGGGCCGGATCTTCGTCATGTTCCGGAACTCGATTGACGGGAATCGCGATATGTACCTGGTCCGCTCCGATGACGGAGGCAAGACCTTCGGCGCAGCGGCCAAGCTCGGCGCTGGTACTTGGAAGTTGAACGCCTGTCCCATGGATGGCGGAGCGCTTCAGGTTGGCACGGACGGCAAGCCCCTCACGATCTGGCGGCGCGAGGGAGAGGTCTTCTTGTCGGCGGGTCCGAATCTGGAACGGCGGATCGGCGCAGGGCGGCATCCCATCCTCGCCACGACGCCGCGCGGACCTGCTTTGGCGTGGACAGAGGGAAAGCAACTGAAGGTCGTGGCCCCGGCGCAGAAAGTTGCCGCCACGATCGAGAGCGATGCTGCCTATCCGAGCATGGTCGCTCTGTCCAGCGGAGCGGTGGTTCTCGCATGGGAACAGGGCGGCGCAATCGTCGTCAAAGCGCTGGACTAAATCGAGACTCGTTGCCGCCGTTTGGAATCTCGCTGACGTATTTCGGTGAGTTCGAGATGTCCGCGTCAGGGCGGAGCGGTTTGTTAAGAGGGACAGGTCGGGCAGGCGGTCACCCCGCGCAGCAGGAAAGTTTCTTGACATCCTTCTTGAAGGCTTGCGCGGCGAGCTTGATCCCTTCGACGGCGGTGAGGTAGGGGAAGATGGTATCGGCAAGGTTCTCGGTTGACAGTTCTACCTTCAGGGCCATGACGATAGTCTGGATGCTGTCGCCGGCCTCGGGCGCGAGAATGCTTGCGCCCAGCAGTTTGCCGGTCTTCCGTTCGGCGATGAGCTTTATCAGGCCGCGCGTATCGCGGGCTGCGATGTGGCGTGGGACGTAGTCGAGCGTGATGGTGCTGGTGATGACATCATAGCCCTCGGCTTTTGCCTCAACTTCGGTCAACCCGGCGGCAGCCATCTGGGGATCGGTGAAGACGACCCATGGCATTGCATCATTGCTGTACCGGTGCGTATTGCCGTTCAGGGCATTGTGCGCCGCAAGTTTTCCGCCGTAGGCAGCCATATACACGAACATGTCCTGTCCGGTCACGTCGCCCACGGCATAAATGTCCGGGTGGCTGGTTTGCATGTAGGCGTTGACGCCAACGCCGCCTTTGCGGTTCAGGGCGATACCAGCCTTTTCAAGATGAAGGTTCCCGGTATTCGGATTGCGGCCGGTGGCAGCGAGAACCTGGTCGGCCTCGATAACCCGCTCGCCTTCCGACGTGTGACAAGTGAGCGCGATGCCGTTGGCGCTCCTCCCGATCTTCTGGTATCCAAGGCCCTGGCATATGGTGATGTCTTCTTGGCGTAGGTACCCGGCCAGCGCTTCGCTGACCTCGGGCTCAGCCGCGGGCAGAAGCCGCCTGCGGCAGCAGATCGTGACCCTGACGCCGGCACGCGCAAACATCTGACCCAACTCGCATCCGATAATCCCGCCGCCGATGACGAGAAGCGACTGCGGTAACGTCTCCAACTCAAGCGCCTTGGTGCTGTCCAGCAACGGCACGCTTTGAATGCCATTAATGGGCGGCAACGCAGGGGAAGACCCGGTCGCCAGAATCACCTTCTTCGGGTGATACAGCCACCCAGCAGCTTCCACTTCTGTGCTCTTACCTGTGAACTGCGCCCAGCCCTTGACGTAGGTAACATTCGAATACTGCGGAAGGAGGTCTTCGTATTTGGCCTTGCGGAGGTCCTGGACCAAGGTCTGTTTCTGCTGTACAAGGGCCTTCCAGTTAAAGACGCCCGCAGCGCTGTTCACGCCGTCAAAGCGGTTCGCGATCTTGCCGTCATGAACCGCCTGCATGGCGCGGATCAGCGCCTTCGAGGGGATACAGCCAATATTGACGCACGTGCCGCCGATGACGCCTTCTCCGACCATCACTACTCGCGCGCCGCTCTCCGCTGCCGCGATGGCAGCGGCAAACGCCGCCGAACCGACGCCGATGATGAGAACATCGGGTTGCCTGTCGTTCTTCACCGGAGAATTGACATTCTTCGGAGCACTCTCAGCAATACAGCACTCATGCACCATACCGTACACTCCCGGATCGTCGGTTATTCGGCTTATCGCTCCTCGGTCGAAGGAAATCCGGCATTCTTAGTGGCCTCCTTCAGCTTATCGACGTTCGTTTTCGTGTCGTCGTAGGTGATGACAGCTTCTTTCTTTTCGAAACTGACCTCGGCTTTCTCGACGCCGTGAACTTTGGTGAGTGCTGTTTTCACGGTGATGAGGCAGGCGGCGCAAGTCATGCCCGACACGGTAAGCGTGACGGTCTTTATCGCGGCCAGAGCAGGCATGGTGGAAACGGCGAGTGCGAGGAGCACGGCCGGAAAGGTGGCGATTATCCGAACAAGTCTGCGCATAGCGGAGTCGAGTCTCCTTTTTAATAGAAGAGCGGCAGGACGTGGGGGAAGGCCAGCGCGATCACAACCAGGGCCGCCACCGCCCAGAAGATCAACTTGTACGTCGTCTGAACCTGCGTGACGGCGCAGACCTCGCCCGGCCTGCAAACGTGCGCGCGCCGGAATATGCGCAGGTAGGCGAAGGTGAGGGCGATGAGCGCCGCGGCGATGAAGAGCGGGCGGTATGGTTCGAGCGCCGTCAGGTTGCCAATCCACGCGCCGCTGGTACCCAGCAACACCAGGACCAGGGGTCCGAGGCAGCAGGTAGAAGCGAGGATGGCCGCCAAGCCACCGAGAAATAGGGCGGTCCGGCTGCTTGTCGGCGCGGAAGCCACCCTTAGCTGTCCTTCCGTCAACGATTTGCTCATGTACGTCTTTCCTCTTTGGCCTTCCTAATTCCAGTCTAAATTCCGTACTATGGTACGGAGTCAAGAGGATTCTTCATGACTAGAGATCTGACCATCGGGCGGATGGCGCGACTGGCTGGCGTAAACGTGGAGACGGTCCGCTACTACCAGAGGCGCGGCCTGCTCGAAGAGCCGAAGAAGCCCCTCGACGGCTACCGGCGGTACCCGTCGGAAATGGTCAAGCACATCCGCTTTATCAAGCGCGCGCAGGCGCTCGGTTTCACACTGGAGGAAATCTCCGGGCTGCTGCGGCTGGAAAACTCTTGCGCCTGCGCGGAAACTCGCGCCCTGGCCGCGCACAGGATCGAGTTGATTGACCGAAAGTTGAAGGACCTGAGCGCGATGCGGAAATCTCTGGCGTCTCTCATCCGGCAGTGCGACGCAGGGGAGCCCGCGCAGGGCTGTCCGATCATCCACACACTTGTGCGAGACTAGCCCGAAGATCCTCTCGTGTCAGGAACTTCGGACTAGCGGGCCATCAGGCCGGAAACGTGCTTACGCGGAGATGCGGAGAGCTATGATCCAGCGCTCAACGCCAACTTGTCCTAGCGGCTTGATCGCTTCCCACGACAGCAACTGGAATTGGTCACCCTCGTCCGGAACGGCAGTACTCAGACCGTGCTTCCACCACGCCAGGCGTTGGTTCGAGTTCTCCGTCACGAAGATAGAGGACGCGGTGGGCCAGCGCGGCATTGGCAGGGTTGTGCGTGACCATGAAGATGGTCTGGCCTCGCGCACTCAGATCCAGAAGGACCTTCATGATCTCATCGCCGGTTTTGGTGTCCAGAGTTCCCGTAGGTTCGTCGGCGAGAACAAGAGGCGGCTCATTCGCCAGCGCGCGGGCGATGGCAAGCCTTCCTTGCTCTCCACCGGAAAGCTGATTGGGCATGCGCGACCACTTCTTGGCGAGACCGACCTTTTCCAGCACTTCGAGTGCTCTCCGCCGCTTTTCGATGGCCGCCAGCGGAAGCGTCGCCAGCGGAAGCATCACGTTTTCGATGGCATTCAAGTACGGCATCAGATGGTGCTGCTGAAACACGAATCCGAGGTACTGCGCGCGGAAATCCGCACGCCGCTCATCGGAGAGGGCATACACGTCTATTCCATCGATGACGAGCCGCCCTTGTGATGGATGGTTCATTGCGCCGAGGATCGTCAAGAGAGTGCTCTTGCCGGAACCAGACGGCCCCATCAAACAGACGAACTCCCCTTCGCCGATCTCCGCACTGACGTCACGCAGGACGGGCACCCCGATTCTGGAACCCTGGTCGTTGTACGTCTTGCTGATGTTCTCGACAGCCACGAAAGCCATTGATTGCTCCCTCACACGTATCGCACTGCTTCAGAAGGGTCCAGGCGCGAAGCGCGAATCACCGGGTAGACGCTACTCACGATGCCGGTGAGCATCGCGATTGCGATCGCCAATACCGCCAGCGACACACGCAATTCGATTTGCGCTCCGGCCTCGGTGAAATATGGCAGTGCCAACCGGCTGGCCAACAAACCTGCGAGCCAGCCCACGATGCCTCCAGCGGCACTGATGATCACAACTTCGATCATGAGGCCCTTGATGATGTGCGTGCGGCGGAAACCGATCGCCCGAAGCACGCCGATCTCTTTGGTCCGCTCGACGACCGCGCTCATCATTGTCGTGAAGACCATCAACGCGCCGATAGCGAGGACCACTGCCGACACAACCAAGGAGAATCGTGACAGCCGGTCCACCGCTTCGGCGCGCGCCCGCACCGACTGTTGAATTGCCGAAACGTTCGCGTGCGGGAGTTCCTTCCGGATCTGGGTGACAATATCCTCGACGGGGCAGTCTTTGCAGAGCGCGCTCACTTCGATAACGCTCAGTTGACCTGGCCGGCCTAGCAGATCCTGTACTTGGCTGAGTTGGGCGAACACCATGCGGTCTTCAGGCCCGCCAGTTTGACCGATGACACCCGCGATTCGATGTTCGCGGCTCCCGATGGTGACCCGCTCCTTCGTGATGCGGAACTCTTCCGGTGCGGCGGAATGATGGGCCGAGCTTTTGTCGGCGTCGGCGGAGGTCCCTGGAAATGGCTCGATTGCGGACACGGCGCGGGCTACGTCGTATCCAAGTAGGACGTCAGTGGCCGATTCGGGCGCCCGGCCTACGAGGCGCCACCACTTCTTGAGCCGTAGTTCACTGGCGAAGTCGACACCTGCGACGAGTGTTCGCCGGCCATCCACATCGACGGTGCCTAGCAGCTTCGGCGCCACTACGCTCAACCGCTTGCGATAGGGAATCCGTCGAACGCCCGCGGCATCGTCATTCGAGAGCTGATGCTGATCGAAGGACACACCTGCGACTGAGACGCCGCCGTAGTCTAGAGCAAGGCTGTCGGAATGGGGCGTCACAACGATGTTGGCTCCGAATCGGTCCATCTGCGAGCCGATCTCTTCCCGCAGGGAACCACTGAGACTCAACAGGGCTACTGCTGTTCCGATGCCGATGCCTATCCCGGACACAAGGAAGAATGCCTTCCCCTTCCTGCGCCGCAGGTTCGCAAAAGCGATTGTGCTGATCCGCATAGTCAGTTGTCATCCCGTTGGCTAGAAATAGGACTTGCCGGCCTGAAGATCGCTGGCCGTAATGACAAGGTGGCCATCGGCGACCGCGCGAGTCAAAGGCACCGGATTGCACCCGCCGGACACTTCATTGATCTTTGCTGAGTGGAAGCGCCGCCCGCATTTGCGGCAGATCATGTCGTCTCCATCCTGTACATAGCCCTTCCTGGCCGCCCAGCACTCATCGCACGCGTCCAACGCCGCCCGATAGACGCCGTCGGAGCTTTTCATTGCGAAGAATCGAATGCTCTTGTTGTCCGCCGTCTTGTACTCAAAGAACTTTGCTTTGCCCCCATCGAGATCGGCAAGCGGGATCCTTACTGCCGCCGGCCCAGGCGCAGCGCTGATCGGTTTCGCCTGCGTGGCTTGTCCATTCAAATTGCCGCCGACGAAGTACCCTCCAACGCCAAGGGCGGCTACGATCAGC
>DNFG01000284.1:17026-17196 GCA_003487005.1 Bryobacterales bacterium | reverse complement strand
TTCCGGAAAGCCTCGACCATGCCGTTGGTGAAAGGACGCCGCTCCGGGGGGAGCGGTTGCCCAGCCTCAGAGCGCGCCGCCGGCGAGCGTACGGGCCACGAGGGCGGTGTGTTCCTCAATCTTATCAAGGATGAGGCGGGCGGCTTCGAGGGCGCGGGCGGCGGCGATGC
>DNFG01000284.1:0-16711 GCA_003487005.1 Bryobacterales bacterium | reverse complement strand
CGGCGATGCCGTCGACGGCGGGGGTTTGGCGGGTGGAGATGGAGTCGAGGAAGGCGTCGAACTGGACGGCGAGCGGTTCGCGTTTTTCGACGGGGACGGGCTGGACTTTGACCTGGCGGTTTTCGTCGACGCCGATGGCGACACAGTCCTGGCGGGCGTAGTCGACCGAGACGTACTGACCCGGCTGGAAGAGGCGGAGTTTGCGGACGCGTTCAGTGGAGGCGCGGCTCGCGGTGAGGTTGGCGACGACACCCCCGGGGAACGCGAGGCGGACGCTGGCGATATCGGCTTTGCGAGAGAGGATGGGAATGCCGGCCGCGCGGACCTCTTCGGGCATGGTTCCGGTGATGGAGAGCAGGATGTCGAGGTCGTGAATCATCAGATCGGCGACGACATCGACATCGAGACTGCGGGGCGTGAAGACACTGAGCCGGTGAATTTCGAAGAAGAGGGGCCGGGTGAGGACCTGGCGCATGGCGAGGACGGCGGGGTTGAAGCGTTCGAGGTGTCCGACCTGGAGGATGCGCGCGCGGCGGGCGGCAATGGAGCAGAGGTCCCGCGCTTCCTCGGTGGTGACGGTGATGGGTTTTTCGACGAGGACATCGAGGCCGGCTTCGAGGAGATGGGCGGCGACGGGGTGATGCGCGGTTGTTGGGACAGCAACGATGGCGGCGTCCGCGAGGGAGGCGAGTTCGTCAAGGGACCGGGCGGCGGTGCAGCCAAACTCCTGGGCGGCGGCTTCGGCGCGTGCGGGGTCGGTGTCGAACACGGCGGCGAGGGTGGCGCGGGAGGAATCGCGGATGACGCGGAGGTGGTTGCGGCCGAACGCACCGGCGCCGGCGACGGCGAGACGGGGAGTGGGGGTTGGGTCGGACATGGCGGGTTACTCCTGATCCGGGGCGTGGCCGAAGATGGCGACGCCGGCTTCGTTGGCGCGGGCGAGCATCTCGTCCTTGTCGAGGAGGAGGGTGCGGCCGGCGTCGATGGCGAGAGCGGTGGCGCCGGTCTCCTGCATGACGGCGATGGTGCGGGGGCCGGCGACGGGGACATCGAAGAGCAGGTGGGCGCGGCGGCGGGAGCCTTTGACGAGTCGGAGGGGACGCCCGTTGACGAGGGTGGCGGCGCGGCGGAGCATGGCATCGGTGCCTTCCATGGCCTCGACGGCAACGCAGGCGCGTTCGCAGACGGCAACGCTCTGGCCGACATCGAAGCCGGATAGGGCGGAGGCGACACGTCGGCCATAGTCGAGGTCCTTGCGCTCGTCGTTGGAGGGGGCGCGCCGACTGAGGACCCCTTCCCCGGCAAGCAGGGGCTTGAGGAGGAGGGTGGAGTCGGCGAGGCGGATGCCTTCTTTTTCGAGTTCGCGCTGGACGCCGCCGATGAGGGCGTCGGTGTTGCGAGACGGCAGAGAGGTGAGGAGGCGGAAGAGGCGCCAATCGGGTTTGAGAGCGGAGAACAGGGAGGTGTGTTTCACCTGGCCGGCCATGATGACCTCGGTGATCTTCTCGGAATGGAGGATGTCGATGAGCTTGCCGAGTTCAGCGATGGTGATCCAGTGGCAGCTTGAGCCGAGCGACTCGACTTCAGGGGGGGCGTTGTCCTTGAGTGCGATGACGACCACGTCGTGGCCGAGGGTGCGGGCGGTTTCGAGAGCAAGGACCGGGAAGCGGCCCTTGCCGGCGATGAGCCCGTACCTCACTTGATGAACCCGCGTTTGGCGGTCCTGATGAATTCGATGAGTTCGGCGACCTCGGGACAGGGAGGGACGGAGGTTTCGATCTGGGCGACGGCCTGGGAGGTGTTGAGGGTCTCGCTGCCGAGCAGGCGGAAGGACTTCTGAAGGGCGTCGACAGTTTCGGCATCGAATCCGCGCCGCTTGAGGCCGACTTTGTTGGCGCCGTAGACCTTCGATTCGCGGGGCGTGACGGTCTGGGAGAAGGGCAGGACGTCCTGGGTGATGACGCTATAGCCGCCGACGAAGGCATGGCGGCCGATGCGGCAGAACTGGTGTACGCCGGAGAAGGCTTCGACAATGGCCGAGTCCTCGATGGTGACGTGGCCGGCGAGGGTGACGGCGTTGCCGAGGATGCAGTTGCTGCCGATATTGGCATCGTGGGCGATGTGGGTATAGGCCATCAGCAGGTTATCGTCGCCGATGGAGGTGACGAGTCCGCCGCCCTCGGTGCCGCGGTGAATGGTGACGAATTCGCGGATCTTGTTTCGGGAACCGATGCGGGTTTCGGCGCGCTCACCTTTGTATTTGAGGTCCTGGGAGGCGACGCCGACGCTGGCGTAGGGGTAGAAGATGTTGTCTTCGCCGATGAAGGTGGGGCCTTCGATGTAGACATGCGCCATGAGGCGGGTACCGGCGCCGATCTCGACCTCCGGGCCAATGACGCAGTAGGGGCCGATTTCGGCGGAGGGGTGGATCCGGGCGGCTGGGTCCACGATGGCGGCCGGGTGAACAGCCATGGCGGCTACTCCTTGGAGGGCGTGCCGGAGGCGGGCTTGTCGGCGAGTTTACACATCACGATGCCCTCTGCCACTACCTGCCCGTTCACGGTGGCTATGCCCTGCATTTTGACGACGCTGGCCTTTCGCTTGAGGGTCTTGCACTCGATGATGAGGGTATCGCCTGGCAGGACAGGCCGGCGGAACTTCGCCTCTTCAATCGAGGCGAACAGGACCAGTTTGTTCTTGCGGTCCTCGACGCTCAGCAGGACGAGGACGCCACCGACCTGGGCCATGGCCTCGACGATGAGGACGCCGGGCATGACGGGGTACTCGGGAAAGTGGCCGACGAAGAAGGGTTCGTTCGCGGTGACGTTCTTGAGGCCGACGATGCGCTCCTCTTCGAGTTCGAGAATCCGGTCCACCAGCAGGAAGGGATAGCGGTGGGGGAGGACGTCACGGATGTCGATATTTTCGAGGAGTGCCATACAAACCCGATATTCTATCAGACGATGGAACGAATCCCTGCACATGTCGAAGCACGCGTAGAGCCGTTGATTGGCTTCCTGCGCGAACTGGTGGAATGTGAATCGCCAAGTGATGACGCGGCGGCGGTACGCCGTTGCCAGGAGCTTTTTGCCGAGCGCGTGAGCGACATCGCGGACACGCGCCTGGTGAACTGCGGCGCCGGGTTCGGACCAGCGCTGCGGGTGGATTTCCGGCTGCCCGGACCGCGGCGGAAGTTGGGCGAAGGCATTCTGGCGGTGGGCCACAACGACACGGTCTGGCCGGTGGGGACGCTGGCGCGGATGCCGTTCCGGCGGGCGGACGGACGGCTGTGGGGACCGGGCGTATTGGATATGAAGGCGGGGCTGGCGTTTTTCGTTTACGCAATGCGGGCGCTGATCGAACTGGACCTGCCCGTCCGGCGCGTGGTCCGGTTATGGATCGTGCCTGACGAGGAGACGGGCAGCCATTGTTCACGTGCGCTGACGGAAAAGTTGGCGCTGGGGAGCAGGGCGGTATTGGTACCTGAGCCGGGAACGGGACTGGATGGGCGGTTAAAGACGGCGCGAAAGGGAATTGGGAGCTACCGGCTGACGGTGAAGGGGGTGGCCTCGCATTCGGGTGTGGATTTCGCCGCGGGGGCGAGCGCGATTCTCGAGTTGGGACGACAGTTGGAGCGGGTGGCGGCGCTGACCGACCTGAAACGCGGGACAACATTGAATCCGGGCGTCATTCGCGGCGGTTCGCGGGTGAACGTGGTGGCGGCGGAGGCGGAGGCGGAGATTGACCTGCGTGTGGTGCGCCTGCGCGACGCTGCTGCGGTGGACCGGAAACTGCGGGCATTGAAGCCGGTGGACCGGCGTTGCGCGCTGACCCTGAGTGGAGGGATCAACCGCCCGCCGATGGAGCGGACGGCGGGTGTTGTCCAGCTTTTCAGGACCGCGAAGGCGCTGGCGAAGCGGCATCTGGGGTTGGCGATTGCGGAATCGGCCACGGGGGGCGGATCGGACGGCAATTTCACCGCCGCGCTGGGCGTGCCGACGCTGGATGGCATTGGCGCGGTGGGCGAAGGCGCGCACGCTCCACACGAGAGCATCCTGGTGGACCGGATCGCGGACCGGACGGCGTTGCTGGCCCTGCTGACTCACACTCTGGGACAATAATGAAGTTGGCGGAGTGTGCGACATGGTTGTCACTGGATTGATTTACGCGTTGGTGTTGGCCGTGATCGGCGGCGGACTGGCATGGCTGACCCAGGTAGCATGGGCAGGTGCGCCGTTTTACGTCCTGGCGTTGTTCTGTCTCTGGTTCTTCCGGGATCCGGACCGGGAGATCCCGACCGGGCCTGTCGCTGTTTCGCCGGCAGACGGCAAGGTGGTTCGGGTGCGGCGCAAACCGGAGGGGACGCAGGTCTGCATCTTTTTGAATGTGTTCGATGTGCACGTCAACCGTTCGCCGATTGCGGGCAAGGTGACGGCCGTGGAATATACTCAGGGCAAGTTCCTGGTGGCCAGCAAGGAAGCCGCGTCGTACGAGAACGAGCGGAACACGCTGACCGTGGATAACGGACAGTCGTCGGTGCGCTTCGCGCAGATTGCAGGATTGATTGCGCGGCGAATCGTATGCACGAAGCGGCCGGGTGACTACGTGACGATGGGCGAGCGGATTGGACTGATCAAATTCGGTTCACGTGTAGACGTGGATTTGGGCCCGGAGTGGGAAGTGGCGGTGCGGGAGGGTGAGCGGGTCTCGGCAGGCTCCAGCATTCTCGCCAAAAGGAAGGAAGCTTGAATCCCAAACTCAACCTCCGCGAACGGCTGATTGATCCGAATTCGCCGGATCGCCGGCCACGCAAAGCCGCCTACGCGCTGCCGGCGATGTTCACGGCCGGGAACCTGTTTCTGGGATTCCTGGCGATTCTGAAAGCGATCGAGGGGGCGCTCTACGCGCATGGCGGCAACTACGGTTACAACCGGCACTGGGAAGTGGCGGCCATGGTGATCGGCGTTGCGGTTTTTCTGGATGGACTGGATGGCCGGATTGCGAGGCTGACGAATACGACGAGCGATTTTGGCCGGGAGCTTGATTCACTGGCGGACGTCATCAGTTTCGGGATTGCGCCGGCGGTGCTCGCGTTTGTCTGGGGTTTCTATTTCCTCGAGCCGCTGGCGAACGCGCAGGCGCATCAGTACCTGATCCAGGCCGGATATTTCGCCATTTTCCTGTTCGTTCTGTGTGGCGCATCACGTCTTGCGCGCTTCAACATCGCGGTGGACCCAGTGCCGCGGAATCCTGGCCGGCCCGGACGGAAGTACTTCGTCGGGTTACCGATTCCCGCCGGGGCGGGGATGGTGGCGGCGGTGGTGTACGCGGCCGGATCGGAGCCACTCCGATCGTGGCCGTGGGTGCTGGCGTGGATCGTTCTCAACATCGTCCTGGCGTTGCTAATGATCAGTTCATGGCGCTACCGGAGTTTCAAGGATTTCAGCCTCGTCAGCCCTCGGTCGCCGTCGTCGGTGGTGCTGTTCGGCGTGGTGATGTACCTCATGTGGAACTTTTCGAAGGCAGTGCTGCTGGCGCTGGCGATTGTGTACGTCGGCAGTGGTGTGGTCGTACGGATTGGCGGGTTGCTGCGAAGACGGCCCCACCCGGCGCCGGGCGAAACCGCGCAGCGGCCCGCCGGGAGTTAAAGGGAGTCCGATGAAAGACGCGAAATGGATCCTGACCGGCTCCGATACTCTGTCCGGGCGCGAAGTACGGGATTATGTCGCAGAGCACCGCCTGCCGGTGCGTCTGATTCTGGCGGGGGGGACATCTGCGGAGCGGGTGCTGACGGCTGGCGACGATGAAGGGATTTCGGTGATGGAGCCGCTGTCGGCGGCGACGCTGCATGACGCCGATGTCGTGCTGGTGGCCGGTTTGGAGGACGAAGCCCGCACCGTTCTCGATTTGGTGCGCAGCCTGCCGGAGCCGCCGGTCCTGATCGACCTGTCCGGCTGGCTGGAGTCCGAGCCGGGCGCGGTGGTCCGGGCGCCAATGCTGGAGGAGAACCCGGATGCCGCCCCGGCGGTGGGAGTTCAGGTGGTGGCACATCCGGCAGCGGCAGGATTGGGCCGGCTGCTTGATCTGGTGCATGGTGCACATCCGGTCCGCCATGTTGCGGTCACAGTGCTGGAGCCAGTGAGCGTGTACGGATCACGCGGGATTGACGAGTTGCACAAGCAGACCCTCAGCCTGTTCAACTTTCAGAATCCGCCGAAAGAACTGTTCGACACCCAGGCCAGCTTCAATCTGCTCCCCCGGTTTGGCGAAGATGCGGCTGCCCATCCGGCGGCTTCCCAGGCGCGGATGGAGCGTCACTTGACACGCCTGCTGCCACCCAGGCGGGTGCCCGTCCCATCGCTGCGCGTGTTGCACGCTCCGGTCTTCCACGGCTATGGGGCTTCGATCTGGGTCGAGTTTGAAAGCCGTCCGGCGGTCGAGCACCTCGAGAAGGAGTTGGAGGCGGCGGGCGTGGATGTGCGCCGTGCGACGATGGAACCAGCTTCGAATACGGGCGTGGCCGGGCAGAGCGGGCTCACGGTGAGCGACCTCGCCGAAGACCCGCGCCATGGCGCGGGCATGTGGATCTGGATGATGCTCGACAATCTGCGTACGACGGCGGAGACCGCCGTGCTGGTGGCCGCCGCCGCATCGCGCGCCCGGGAGTCCGCCTGAGCGATGCCCCGGCGATCGCTTTTGATGACGTGCGCGTTGGCCACGGTTGTGCTTTCCGGGTGTGGCTACCGGGTGGGCGGCCAGGCTGACCTGTTGCCGGAGCATGTTCGCACGATCGCCATTCCGGCGTTTGGCAATGTCACGACGCGCTACAAGCTCACGGAGCGGCTACCCGGCGCGCTGACGCGCGAGTTCATCACCCGGACGAGATACCGGATCGTGGCGGATCCCAATGAGGCGGACGCGGTGCTGTCGGGCTCGGTCGTCAACTACATGTCCGCCCCGACGATTTTCGACCAGGCGACCGGACGCGCCGCCGGAATCCAGGTCAGTGTCTTCCTCAACCTGACGCTGACCGACCGCAAGACTGGCAATGTTCTCTATCAGCGGAACAATTTCGAGGCCCGGCAGCGCTACGAAGTCTCGATCGAGCAGCGGGAGTACTTCGACGAGAGCGATGTTGCGCTCGACCGCCTTTCGCGCGAGGTGGCGCGTCTGGTGGTCAGCACCGTCCTGGAGGCGTTCTGAACCGATGACGCCCGAGCATTTGCTGCGAGAGATCGAAAAGAAGGGCCTGTCGCCGGTCTACTTGTTCGTTGGCCCCGAAGGTTACCGCCGGCGCGCCTGCCGGGCGGCTTTGCTCGACCGGGCGCTGCCGGACTCCGAGTCGCGACAGGAGGGGGTGACGGTCCACGATCTCGATGAAGTCACGCTCGCCGAAGTGCTGGATGATGCCCGCTCGATGTCTCTGTTCGCGGCCGACCGCGTGATTTTCGTGCAGGGCGCCGAGGGGGTGCTGCCCCGGGGTGACGTCAAGGATGCCCCCGGACAGGACACGTTGAAGGACTACTGCAAGGATCCGACACCGGGCGTGACGCTGGTGTTCGACGCCCGGCGGTTCGATTTCGACGGCGAAGACAAGTCGAAAATGGAACGTCTTCTTAAGTTCTTCGCCCCCGTTCCAGTGGTGGTTGAATTCGCGCGGTTGACTCCCCAGGATGCCCGTGTTTTTGCGCAGAATCTGGCTTTGGAACGCGGTTTAAGGCTCGGAAATGCCGAGTTGGACGCGTTGGTGGTGGCGACGGCGGCCGATGCCGCGCGTCTGGCGAACGAAATCGAGAAGCTCTCTTTGCACGGAGGGCCGATCACGGCGAAGGAGATTGCTGCCCTGGTGCCGAATTCGTCGGAAACCACGATCTTCGCTCTGGTCAACGCCCTCGCCACGCGAAACCGCCCCCAATCCCTCGAATTGCTGGACCGTCTCGTTCGAAGCGGCGAGTATCTGCCGCTGGCGCTGACCTTCCTGGGCGGCATCTTCCGGCTGGCTCTTGCCGCGCGCGAGCAGGGTTTGCGCAGCACGCAGGATGTGCAGAGCTTTTTCCAGCGCCAGGGGACGCCGATGTGGCGGGCACGGGCGGAACAAATCCACGCCGCGAGTCAGAAATTTTCGAGGGAGAAGCTGGAGGAGGGGATTGGGCTGGTCTTCCGCGCGGACCGCGATTTGAAGAGCAGCCGCGCGGATGACCGGGTGGTAATGGAAGAGTTCGTTCTGCGCCTGACGCGTTAGGCGGCCGCGGACTGCAGTTTCTTGAGGCGCGCGGTGAGGCGGGCCTTGTAGCGCGAAGCGGTGTTCACCTTGATGATGCCCCACTTGGCAGCGCGGTCCACGATCGAATAGGTTGACGGCAGAAGAGACTGGGAAAGTTCGAGATCTTTGTTGGCCATCGCTTTGCGAAGTGCCTTGATAATGGTCCGCATCCGGCTCTTGCGCATCTTGTTGACGGCAGTGCGCCGTTCGGTGATCCGCACGCGCTTCAGCGATGAAACATGGTTTGCCATGGTTTGTTCTAGGGGTCCTTACGCAGAAATCAACAGCTATCAGGATAGCGCAATCCGGGTTGATCCGTCAAAGCCGGGCAATCGCCGGGCGCGCCTGATCCGGCTGAACCGTTCGCACCGTGGCGAAGTCCGTGAGACCGGAGGCCTCCAGGAGTCCCGTGTCGTGGGGTTCGACGGCGGCATTCCGGTCGCGGACGCCGAAATCGATGCCCGCCACGGTGCAAAACGGTCGTGTGCCGGGCTTCATGGTTGCGAGGTCGATCATCAGGTCGACGACAATCGCCGGATCAGCCGTAGCGCTGGAGTCGCTGAAGATCTGATCGAACATTCCGCCTATTCCGGCCCGAGTTTCGTGAACCACCGGGGGGGAGCTGCCGGCGAGTGCATGCCCGTCGGAGGGGCAGCGCGTGGCGGCGTTGACGCGGTCACCCAGACTCGCCATCTTCTCCGCGACTTGCCGGCCGAAGCCGGAGCTGCAACTGGCCACCACGCCAACTCTGCCCATGAAAGGCCCTCCGTGTCCCGGATCCGGCCCAACCCGCCGAGAATGTTCGGTCAACGATAACACTCTCTTGCAGGCCTCACGAGAGAAATCAGACATATTTGCACAGGATGGGGCCGCGCGACGCTAGAGCCGGTCGAGTTCGTATTCGACAATCCCTTCGAGCGCTTCCTTGGACAGGCTGGTGGAGATGAACAGTTCCTGGCGCGACCCGGCGCTGAGGGCGATGGCTTTCCAGCCGTTCTGGGTGGCGACGGTGACCCGGATCTTCACCGGGCCCTTCGCGTCGCGGACCTGCCGGATGACACCGGGGATGATCGACCGGATCTCCTCGTGCCAGAGAAGCCGCTCAAGCGCCGGGCGGAGCCCATCGATGATGCTGTGTTCGATCTTCAGCCGGCCCTGATTCGCCCTCAGCTTCATTTGAACCTCTTCCGGAAGAGAAAGTCGACGCCAAACGCCCCGTTCTCGTCCCGAACTGCGATGGCGCTCCACTGCCGGCTCAGGTCCCACTCCAGGCGGATGATCTGCTGCGAGCTCCGGCTCAGGTTCGACGAAAACGTCAAGGTGATGTCGCGCGACAGCGACTGCTCGATCGTCAGGCGGGCTTGCGGGATGTTCTCGACGCCGGTCACATTGGGATCGATCTTGATCCGGCTGACGCCGAAGAATTTTTCGACCCGGCTCGACACCGAAGCGCTCAAGGCTCCGCCCAGAAGCGTATTGGAGGCCTCCGCCAACATGTTCGTGCCCGCACCGGACTGCTGAGCGCTGGGGTTCAGCCCCTGCTGCTGAAACCCGGTGGCAGTGGCAGTGGGCGCGCGTCCGACAGTGAGAAGCGCCAGGATCTCACGCGACTGCAGCGGCGGCTCCGAACGATAGTTCACATTGAGGCGCGTCAGCGGCCCGCTGACACCGATGTATACAACAACGCCGCGGATTCGGGTTTCGAGATCGAGATTGATGGACGGCTGGATGGTCGCTGTATTGAAGAACAGGATCTCGCCTCGCGAAATCTGGTAGCGGTTGCCGAAGAAGTTGATTTCACCCTGGTTGACATTCACCGAACCCAGCACGACGGGCTTGCCGAGGCTTCCGCGAACGCGGAGGTCCGCTTCGGTTTGCAGATCCTGGGTGTAGTCAGTCTGGAATGTGGCGTCTGGCGAGGTCCGCACGCGCAGGTCGAACTGGAGATTGCGCAGAAACTCGTTTTGGGTGGCGGGAACGGGAATCGGGTTGCCCGAACCCGCAATGAGGCTGGCGAAATCCCCTCGTGAGCTGAAGCCCGACCGCCGGACGGTCACCAACCCGGACAGCAGGCTCGCGTTTTGAGAGCCCGTCAGATTCAGGTCCGAGTCGATCGTGGTACTGACGCCTTCCGGATAGCGCACCCGGACGCCCGCGGCCTTGGCCTGCAAACGGTAGCTCCACTCGCCTCCGCCGAAACCGATAAATCCGCCGAGCGCGAGCGTGCCCCCTCCCGTGACCGCGGTCAGTTTTTCGATGCTGGCACGATCCCGGTCGAAATAGAGGGTTCCGTTGGCGTTCTCGATGCCGTTTGTCAGTCCTCTGAGATAGAGCGAGCCATTCTGGATCTCCATCCGGCCGCTGATCGCGGGGGTGCTGGCCGCGCCGCGGAGGTTGGCGCTGATGCGGGTTAGTCCGCCGGCCTGGAGGTCGGGTTCGAAGTTGTTTAACACACCGAGGTTGACGGTGCCGCTGAGGCTCAGATCCCACGGGGTGCGCGAGGTGAAACCGTAGAGGCCGGCAATAGTCAGGCTCGTGTCCTTACCCACCAGCCGTGCATTGCGAACCTGGACGCCATTCGCATCCACATCCATTGTGATCGCTCCGGCGTTCCGCAGGGTGAAGTCACCTGAACCTTCGCGGCGATCGGCCTCCGGCACAATGACCAAACTGGGAATCGTCACAACGGCCGTCCCTTTCCCCGGCTCGGCCAGATCCCCACGCCACTGGACCGCGGCTGTCAGGGTTCCGCGGACCAGCGGCTCAGCATTGCCATCCACCCATTCGGCTATCGATTCAACCGGTAAGTCTTGCAGGCGCAAAATGCCCTGTCCGGGATACTGTCCCTTCAGTTGGACCGAGGCCTCGCCCCTCAAGGGCGTCTTCTGAATCTGGCCGGTGAATGCCAGCCGGACTGTCTCCGATTCAGTTTTTGCCTCCACGCGCAGCGTCCCCAGCTCCCGCTTTCCGTCGCGGATCCCATCGAGAGCGAGAACTCCTGCGAGGCGGCGCAACCGGACCTCGCCGGGTCGAATCGCCAGAACGGCATCGGCATCCAGCCCGACTCCGGCATCCGCGCCCGCCCGGTGAGCGCGGAGCCATTCCGACTGGGCCAGACGGAATCCTCTGGAACGAACTCGGATCGAGGCCTCGCCCGAGCGCCAGTCCGCACGCGGATGCCGGTACGTGGCATTCACCGAGACTCCCGCATCATCCAGATCGATCTCGCCCTCGATGCGGAGCACCTCGGCGCTGCTGGCCTGCAGGCGTCCGTTCAGCTTCGTGAAACGCTCGCCAGCAATGCTCACCTGACGCCCCTGCCAGCGCAGAGTACCCCGAGGGGCATCGAGAGTTCCCGCTGCCTGCAGCGCCATGTCCACAGTGCCATCAAGTGCAAACCTGGCCCCCGCCTGCCGGGCGGCGTCGGGTAACCTCAAGCCCCGCGCCTCCAGCGCCACGTCGAAAGCTGCATCGTCAACAACCCGCCAATCCACCAGGCCCAGCCGCACCCGCCCAGTAAGCCTGCCCCCGTTCTGCGACAGGCTGATCTGCTCCAACTGCAGACTCCGCTCATTGATCCGGAATCGCGCTGACGCCCCACTCAGCGGCACCCCCTCCCACAGCGCCCGCTCTGCCCGCAGCGAACCGGAAATTTCTGGAGAATTGAGCGATCCCTCTACCATTGCCTCCACCTGCAGTGCCCCTCCCTGCAAGTCCACCGGCACAGAAACTGATTCGCCCACCAGAACACCAAGCGCGGGTTCCAGATCGCGGGGATTGGTCGAGAACAGAGCGGCACTCATCCGTTCGCCTAGTACGCCTTCCACCGTGACGCGCGACGAGGCCGTGGCCAGATAGGAGCTTTCCAGCCGGACAGTGCCCTCCCGCTGTCTCCATTCGCCCGACACCTGCCCGTCCAGAGGAACCTGACCTTCGACCGGCGCCACGTGGACGTTCGCGCGGGCGACACTATCCGCAAGGCCAGCGGCAGTGACACGCCCCCTGAATGCCACAGGTCCCGTGAGAGACGCGTCCCAGGAAAAATCGTCCACTCCTGCCGCGGTGAGCACCCTGGCCAGCCGGATCGACTTCGCCTCGCCCTCCACCTCCAGGTCACTCCAGTCCCGTAGCAATGCCCGGCCCCTCCACTCGCCGCCCAGTCCGGCAATCGCGGTCTCCGACAGCCGCAACTCGCGGCCCCGCCAGTCGAAATTCGTATCGAGCGTCGCCCCGGCTATCGAGAACACCGGCATATCCAATCGCAACTGCTCTCCGCGAAGCCGGCCTGCCACGGCCCAGCCAGCCGCTTCAGACCACGAGTACCGTCCATCGGCACGGGCCCAGCCATCTTCCAGCAGGAGCTGCGGCCACTCCCTGAAACGGACATTCGCCCGCCACTCCCCAGCGATCTTCGGCGCCCGAAATTCCTCGATCACCGCGTCTCCCTCGATGGAGGAGCCGCTCCCGCTGGTCACGCGCGCCTGCTCCACCGTCACGCGCCGCGGCGCCAGTGTCCCCGCCGCCTGAACTCCCAGTCCATCCCGGCCGAAGGCCGCCAACCGGCCCACGCCCAGGTTGAAGGTTACCGTTTCCGCATCCAGAGTCGTGAGCACCGCCGCGACCTCCTCGGCTCGCACATCGAGCGGAATGCGACGCGAATCGTAGCGGACGAGGCCCTCGTTAATGGCCAACCGCCCAATCTGCAGGCGCAAGAGGTCCTCGATCAGGTTCGTCCCGCCCTGACGCTTCCGCCGCGGCGACGGCAGGTTCGTCGACCCGTGCTCGTCCACGTAGATCTGGACCGCCGGCTTTTCGATGGTCAGCGACCGCAGCTCGACATCCCGCCGCAGCAGTGAACGGATGTGGATCGCGAGCTCAAGTGAAGGGATACGGACCAGCGGCTCGCGGCCGGCGTCCTCCAACCCGTGCAGAGTGAACCCTTCGACGCGTGCCATCATCGTGCTCCAGTCATAGTCGAACCGCTGCAACTCGACCCGCCCGCCCGTCGCCTCCTCGGCCACTTCGATGATCCGCTGCCGGACCTGCTCACGGAACCAGTCACTGCTCAACACCAGCACGCCGGCGCCCGCCATCAGCGCCATCAGAACCACTGCCGCCGCCACCCCCCAGCCCCACTTGCGCCGCGCCGTCATCGGAACGCCTCCTCGTGGAACCGGATCCGCGCGGCTTGCCGGCCCAGTTTGAGCCATTCCTCCAAAACGGCGTTTTCCTTGCGTGCGGACAAAATGTTAGTGATCCGCTCACGGACTTCATCAAGCGGAGGGGGTGCCTGCCCCTGCACCATCTTGGCCAGCCGGGGTACATACTCTCGCTCGTAGTACTCCCGCACTTCCTCCTCGCTCACCTGCACGCTTGGACTGAAACGAAACTGCACAAAGCGAAGGAGCGTCGATTGCCAGTACAACTCGTTCAGGAAATCGTCCGTCGTGAAGCCGTACTTGCGGAGTTCGGCCTCGAACGCCTCTGCCGTCAACCCCAGTTTCTGCCGGGCTTCCTCCACTTTCTCCCGCACTTCCTCCATTGGAATCGGCGTGTAGCGGCTGAGGTTCATCTCCCTGCGAACCAACGACTGGTCGATGAGCCGCTCCGCCGCCGCGCGGCGCGCTTCGGGCGTGTCCTCCACCGGTTTGCCCTCCAGGTAGGCGCTCATCCGCACCTGCCGGCGAATCGCGCTCAGAGTCACCACTTCCAGACCGAACGAAACGGCAACACGGTCGATCACCTCTTCCGCCGCCGCCGAGGCGGTGCCCATGAGCATCAGCAGGTAGACGATTCGCCGCATCAGAAACTCTGTCCGATCGAGAAATGGAACTGGAACGGCCGCACACGCTGCGGCACGTTGAAACTGCCTGTCCGGTTGATCAGGTCATCCCTCGTCCCGCGGAAGCCCACGAAACGCGGCGAATTCGGCGCATACGCCAGATCAACGCGCACCGGGCCCACGGGCGTCTTCAATCGCACACCCACTCCCGCCGCGTGCACCATGTAGTCGAAGTCCGCCCGGTCCCGCTGCCGGTATCGCAGCGAGATGTTCGACAGACTCGAATACACATTCCCCATGTCGTGAAACAGTACCGCGCCGAGATTATCCCCCAACAGGGGAAAGCGCAGTTCCGTTCCAAAGAAAACAAAGGCATTCCCGCCAACCGGAAAACCCGTCACCGGGTCGCGCTGCCCCGCCTGATTCTCGGGGAATCCGCGATGCGACGTGGCGCCCCCGGCAAAGAACCGCTCAGCCAGCGGCACCGGCGCGTCCTGCAGGTTGTACAGCCACCCGATCGTCGCCGTCCGGGCCACCACCACATTGCGGCGAATCCGGTGATAGGTCGAATTGCGCGCCGACAAACGCGTATAGCTCGCCTTGCGGCCCAGCAGGCCCGGCGCATATCCGAAGTCCACCGTGTTGTACACGCCTCTCGTCGAGTCCAGTGGATCATCGCGCCGGTCCTGAATGAACGAACTCGAGAACACCGTCACCGATACCGGCTGCGAGAACACCGGGATTAGATTCGGATCGATCTTCAACGTTTCCTCTTCCAGGCTCACATTGCGCACGATCACGCGGTACTGCAGCGTGTTTGCCCGCGACAGCCGCTGTCCAATCTGGATCGCACTCTCGAGCCGCGTCGAGGTAAATGTGCGGATGTCCTGCGACCGGTCGATCAAATTCGAGAACGTCAGGTTCACATCCTCGTTGCCCCGGAACTGCGGCGCGAAGTAGTTGAGCAGCGCCCGCCGCTGGAATCGCGAGACACGGATCGTCCCGCTCGCCGTGTGTCCGAGCCCACCAAAATTCGACCGCCCCAGGCTCACCTGGACACGCGGGCTGAACCCCGCCGCGCCCGCCGGCGAATCGAAATTGGCGCCGCCCCCGCCCAAGCGGCCAAACTCCGCACCCAGACCCAGATTCAGTGAGTACTTGCGCGCCTCTTCCACCTGCATCAGCACATATTTGTTGCGCTCCCGGCCCAGCGGGTTCTGCACGGCCACGTCGACCTTCGCGAAGATGCCGAGGTCATATAATTGCCGCTGTGTCTCGACAATCCCCCCCTGAGATAACGGCTCGTCCGGCGCGACCGTGATCCGGTTCGCCACCAGATCCGGTTTCGTGACCTCCAGTCCATTCACCAGCACGTCCCGCACGAAGTTGCGGCGCCCCTCATTGATCGTGTAACGCAGCGCGACACGCTCCTCCCCCTCCACGGGGATGGTCTGCGCATCGAAAGTTGCCTCGGGATACCCGCTGTTGTAGTACCAGTTCAGAACACTGTCCCGGTCGTTCGCCACGTTCACCACGCTAAACGGTTGCCCCGGGGTGGAATTCAGCAGCCCTCCGATCGTATCCAGCAGCCGGGGGTTCACGCCCGCCAGTTCCAGATCCGACACGAACCACTGCCGCCCCTCTTCGATCGTCAGCTTCACGCCCAGGTCCAGGGGCTTGCCCTGATAGTTCTGCTCGACCTCCGCCTTCACCACCGCATCGCGGAAGCCGTTGCTCCGGTAAAGATCCATCAGCACATCGCGGTCTCGCTCCAGGAGTGCTCGCGAAAAGCGCCCGCGCCGGTATTGTGGAAACCGAGCCGGGGTGATCGACAGGCGCTCCCGGATCGTCTCGTCCCGGAAGTACTGGTTCCCGCTCACCTCGAGGTGCGCCAGCCTGTACCGCGGTCCCCGGTCGATGACGTACGTAATCCGCTGCTCGCCGTCCGAGTCTGGGTCCGTCATCCGGAAGCTCGCCTTCGCGTCGAAGTACCCCCTCGCCTGGAAGTGCTCCACCAGATTGTTCTGCCCTTCCAGCAGAAGTTCCCGGTCCACGGTCCGCTCCTGGTACACCGGTGTCAGGTCTCTCAGCAGTCCCCGGCTGACCTTTGCCCCTTCCGCGCGAATGAAGACCCGCGGCCCCGCCTCGATCTCCAGTTCCGGCCGGATCGTGTTCGTTTCCGGTTCGTATTCCAGGGACTTCAGGACAACCCGTGCCAGCAGATGGTCCCGCTTCAGATACGACGAACGCAGCCTCTCCAGTCCTTCGCTGACCCGTTGCTCCGTCACATCCTTCCACCCCCGCAAACCCCACCACCGCTGCCAACCTGTCGCCCGCAACAGCCTTCGCTCGCTTTGCTCCGGCGATCCCTTGATCACCGGCCTCGAGAACCGCGCCCGTGCGCCCGGGATCACGTGGAAATGGATACTCGTTTCTTGCGTTCGCTCCCGCCTCGTTAGATCGTGCTGGATCTTTGCCGTGTGAAATCCGTTCGACCGCAGGACCTCACGCAATCCCTCAACCGCCGCCGGCAGGTCCGCTTCTTCGTCCAGGGGCATGCCGAGCTCGAGCCTCGTTGCACTCACCAGCCGCGCCGGGTTCGGCGGATCCGGCACCCCTGTCACCGTCACCGCACTCACGAAAGTCTCCGGCTTCGTGTGAAAGGT
>DNFG01000237.1 GCA_003487005.1 Bryobacterales bacterium | reverse complement strand
ATCAGGGGAGACAGTTGACCATCGTTTGGGACCGGGACGGCTCTAAGTATGGGCAAGGAGCGGGCCTGCGCGTCGAGGCCGATGGACGCCGGGTGGCCGGGTCGCGCCGCCTGGAACGGGTTCGCGGAACGCTTTAGAACGCGTTCAGGTGGTCTTGGCGGCCTTTTTGACCGCCTTTTTAGCCGTCTTTTTGGCGGCTTTCTTCGTCGCCTTGCGCGCCGTCCGCTTCACCGGCAAACCGCCCTGGTCGGCGATCTTCTGGGCGCGTTCAGCGAGCAGCGTCACGGCCTGCTCCATCGTCAGTTCGAGAGGATCGACACCCCGAGGGACGGTCGCGTTGATCTCGCCGTCAGTTATATATGGGCCATAGCGGCCGGTCAGCACTTTGACCGGTACATTCTTCGCCGGGTGGTCGCCCAGTTCCTTGAGCGTGGTCTGGGCGCGGGCGGCGCCCCGGCCCCGGGTCTTGGGCTGACGAAGCAGTTCGACAGCCTGTTCGAGTGTCACGTCGATCGGCGAAAGGTCCGCCGGGAGACTCCGGGTTTCGGTGCCGGACTGCACGTAGGGGCCAAACCGGCCATTGGCGGCCACCACCTTCTCGCCCGAGTCCGGATTCGGACCGAGGTTCCTCGGCAGGCTCAGCAATTTGACGGCATGGTGCAGATCCACCTGATCGAGGCTGGTGCCCTGAATCAGGGACGCGATTTTGGGTTTGGCGCCATCGCGGCCGTCCCCCAACTGCACGTAAGGGCCGAAGCGGCCCACCTTGAGATAGATCGGCATCCCGAATTCGGGGTGCAAACCGAGACTTTCGGGCTCCTTCGAGGCCGTTTCGATCATTTCAAGGGCCTTCGCGAGCGTCAATTCGTCGGGCGGCATCAGATCGGGGACACTCGCCCGCCGCTCACCGTCGGTGATGAAGGGGCCATAGCGGCCAATCCGGACCTGGACCTGGCGGCCGTCCACCTCGCCCAGCGGTAAACCATTGATAATGCGGGGGTCGATCTTCTCTTCACCCAGCTTGACGAGGGTCTTCAGGCCCGGCAGATCGTCGCCCTCGCCGAAGTAGAAGCCCTTCAGATACTCCAGGCTCGTCTCTTCGCCCCGGGAAATGGCGTCGAGGTCGTCTTCGAGGCGCGCTGTGTATTCGTAATCGAGGAAGTTGTCGAAATGGTTCTCCAGCAGGCCGACCACCGCCATGGCGGTGAACGTCGGCACCAGCGCGGTACCCTTCTTGAACGCGTAGGCGCGATTCAGCACCAGTTCCACGATCGAAGCCCACGTGGACGGCCGCCCGATGCCCAACCGCTCGAGTTCCTTGATCAGCGAGCCTTCCGTGAACCGGTTCGGAGGCTGCGTGGCGCGCTCCAGAGGCTCCGCAGCCACACAACGGAGGGCGTCCCCGGCGGCCAGAGCCGGAAAGCCATGGTTCAGTTCGTTCGCTTCTTCTTCGGCGCTCGCCAGGTACGCGCGGCGGAAACCGGGGAATGTAAACGTCCGCCCCGACGCCCGGAACTGCGCATCGCCGGCATTCACCAGCA
This sequence comes from Bryobacterales bacterium, assembly GCA_003487005.1. Lineage (GTDB taxonomy): Bacteria > Acidobacteriota > Terriglobia > Bryobacterales > Bryobacteraceae > PNKE01. Next base: position 4,709 of record DNFG01000237.1, on the reverse strand, counting down.
CGGTCGTCGTCGTGCCCTGCGCGTCCGGCATCTGGCTGGCGACCGTGCGCATATAGATCAGTTCATAGAGCCGGAAAGCCTCTTCGCCGAGGGTGGCGCGCACTTCGGCCGGGTCGCGGTAGCTTTCGCCGGCCGGACGGATCGCCTCGTGCGCCTCCTGGGCATTGCGAACCTTGGTTTCGTACGTGCGCGCCGAGGGCAGCAGGTACTCGCGGCCGAACTTCTGCTCGATCAGCGAACGCGCGCCCCGAAGCGCTTCGTCGGACAAAAAGGTCGAGTCCGTTCTCATGTAGGTAATGAGACCGTTCTCATACAACTGCTGCGCGATCTGCATTGTCCGCTTGGCCGAGTAGCGGAGCTTGGCGTTGGCCTCCATCTGCAGCGTGGAAGTGACAAACGGCGCCGCGGGCCGCTGCGTGAAAGGCTTCTGTTCGACGCTGGCTACCGTCACCGGACCCTGATTCAGCAGTCCGGTGATCCGCTCCGCGCCCGCCCGGTCCAGCAGCACGAGTGCGCCCGGATCATCCAGAAGCCCGGTATCGGGGTTGAAATCCCGGCTCGTGGCCACCCGTTTGCCCGCCAGATTGAGCAGTTCGATATCAAATGCAGGCTGCGCGCCCGGCTTTTCAACCTTCGCGCGCACCGACCAGTAATCGGCCGAGTGAAACCGGATCCGCGCCCGCTCCCGCTCCACCAGCAACCGGACCGCCACGCTCTGCACCCGCCCCGCGCTCAGCCCGGGCGTCATCTTCTTCCACAACAGCGGACTGACTTCGTAGCCGAACAGCCGGTCGATGATCCGGCGCGTCTCCTGCGCCCGCACCAGATCCAGGTCGATGTCCCGGGCACTCTCCAGCGCGTGCTGGATCGCTTCCTTGGTGATTTCGTTGAAAACCAGGCGCCGTGTTGGGACCTTCGGTTTCAGCAGTTCGGACAGGTGCCAACTGATCGACTCCCCTTCCCGGTCCTCGTCAGTCGCCAGGTACAGTTCCGGAGCGTCCTTCAACAGCGCCTGCAGTTCCTTCACCTGGTCCTTCCGGGTGCGCGAAACCACATACAGCGGCTCGAAGTTCTGCTCGACGTTCACCCCCAACCGGGCCCAGGGTTCCTTCTTTAGTTTGAGAGGGATATCCGCCGCATTCTCGGGCAGGTCCCGGACATGGCCCATCGACGCCCGGACGACAAAATCCTTGCCGAGAAACTTCGTGATGGTCTTTGCCTTCGTCGGGGATTCGACGATTACCAGTGCTTTACCAGCCATCGATCAACCACACTTTCGTAGGGTGCATTGCAGCCCCGTCTGCACAGGACTCCGCGGACCCAAGTATACACGAGCTTGAAGAACCAGGACTCAAATGCGCGCAGATGCGCTTTCGCCCCTCTGCCGGTCCGCGGTGCCGCGGGTGGACCGGATGAACCGGTTGCCGGCGCCCGGAACGGGCCCGCCTTGGTCCGGCCAATCGTGCGGCCGGTCTACCTGCCCATTACTTTAACAAAACTCTTTCCGGGCAGTTGCCGGACCAACCCGGCGAGTTCCAGCTCAAACAGCATCGCGATCACTTCCGAACTTGACGCATCCGGGCAAAGTTCAGTGATGTCGTCCAGATTCAACGCGGTATCCACCTTCAGAATCCGCAGAACCTGCTGCGCCACCCCCGTCATCGGACCAAAGTCGAGCGCCGCCTGCTCCGCCGCCGGCGGCGGCCCACTCGATTGCGCCGCGATCTGCTTCCGGCACTCCCACGGCAGCCCGTCCAATATATCCGAAGCCGACTGCACAAGCTGCGCCCCCTGCTTGATCAACAGGTTAGGACCAAAGCTCTGCTGCGCCGTGATGTTGCCGGGCACCGCGAACACCTCCCGGTTCTGCTCCAGCGCCAGCCGCGCCGTGATCGCCGACCCCGAATACTGCGTCCCCTCCACCACCACCACCCCCGCCGAAAGCCCGCTCACCACCCGGTTCCGGATCGGAAAGTTCTGCGGATACGCCGGCGAGCCCATCGGAAATTCCGACAGGATCAGCCCCTGCGCCCCCAACCGCGCCGCCAGCGAGCGGTTTTCGCGCGGATACACGACGTCCACCCCGCAGCCATACACTGCCAGCGTGGGCCCCTGCGCGGCGAGCGCCCCCAGATGCGCCGCCGTGTCGATCCCCCGCGCCATCCCCGACACCACCGTCACCCCTCGCGCCGCCAGGTCCGTCGCCAATCGCTCCGCCACTGCCTTCCCGTAAGTGGACGCCAGCCTGCTCCCGACAATCGCCACCCCCACCCGGCCCAGGATCTCGATCCGCCCCCGCGCGAACAACACCACCGGCGGGTCGAAGATCTGGCGAAGAAGTTCCGGGTAGGCGGCATCATGGACCGTCAGCAGCGTGACCCCCTCCCGGGCCATCCGCTCATGCTGGCTGGCCGCGTCCTCGAACAGGCACCCCGACGCGATCGAACGCGCCACCGCCCCCGGCACCCCCTGCCCCGCCAATTCCGACGCCGAAGCCCGGAAGATCGCCTGCGGCGTCCGGTACGTCGCCAGCAGATCGAGAGTTTTGCGCGCCCCGAGGCCGGGCGTCAGATGGAGCGCGAGCCAGTGCAGGGTCTCGTCATCGCTGCGCAGGGCCACACCCGGAGCGGGAACTGGAGAAGCAGTCACATTATAGAAGTGCGCCGGAGCCCGGATAATTCTCACCCCACCTTGACGGTGGGTTACGCTGAAGGTCTACATGCACCGGGTCGACGATCAGTTCGCCGAGCAGGAACTCCTGCTGCTCTACATCGCGAAAAAGCTCAGAGAGGCCAAAAAACTCGAAGAGCTGCTGACCCAGGCCGGAATCGACTACCTCGTCGAGTGTGACACCTACCGCGGCGGCATCATCTTCGTCTCCGAGCGCGTCGGCGCCTTTTTCTACGTCGCCGACGACGCCGCGGAAGCCGCCCGCGCCGTCCTGCGCGACAACGGCTACCGCCCCTACGAAGCCCTCGGTTAACGCGGCAGATCCGCCACCGGCAGCGGTTGACCCTCGCTATCGAAGAAGGATGCCACCGAAAGCGACGCCGAAGCGGGGCCCAGCAGCAGAATCTGCGTCCGGAAGCCCCCACCATCGGCGATATGCGGGAAGATGACCGGCCACGGCGCCGGCCGCGTCAGATCGGCCACCGGCAGCGTCATCATGATCAGTTCGGAGCGCTCGTTGACCAGGAACCGGAGCGCCAGGGCGGCAATCGGCACCGGTGCTTCGATGGCGAGGACGCCCGTAAACCCGTCCGGAAGGGCGCCCACCAGATCGCCCGAGACGGCCGCGAGGTGGCCCCGCGCTGGCAGGGTCACCACCCGCGCTGGCGTGACCGGCGTGATGCCGTCCAGCGCGTAAGCCCGGAGTGTCACGTTCACCGGCACATTCGAAGGGTTGGCCATGGCGACGCCCGTGTCCCGGCCCGCGGTCCGGTCGATGAAGACCCTCGATGAGGGCGTCAGCGCCGAAGCGGGCACCCCGGACTCGCTGACCACCGCGCCATTCTGCCCAAGCCGGAATACCCCGGCCCCGAAGGGCGCGCCCTGCGCGCCGTCGGGAATCAGTCGGATCCAGCCCGCGCGGGTCTCCAGACGTCCGTCCGATTCCAGCAGCCACGCGCCATTCGGGGGAATCAGGTAGCGCGTGGTGGTCGCCGGCACGCCGCCACGCGGCGCCACCGGCAGCGGTCCGCCGGTCGAGGCGAAGAACTCGATCGTGCCCGAGAGCGGCAGATCCGCCGGATTCACCAGCGCCAGGGCCGTGGTGAATCCCCCGCCGTCGGCCAGGTGCGGAAACACCTGCGGCCCGGCGGGCGCGGGCAGCGTCAGATCGGCAACCGGCGTCGAAGTGAACAGAATCTCGTTGCGCTGGTTGATCGTGGCTCGCAGCGCCATCACCGAGACCGGTACATCGCTCGTGATGTCGAGCGAACCGGTGCCGGCGCCGGCGGCGAACGACGACGGCACATTGAACCCGGGGGCGATAGCGTTGAGGTCGTTCAGCAGAAGCGCGGCGTGGTTGCGCGCCGGCAGTGCGCCGCGCGCCGAGGTCACCACCAGGCCCTGCGCGTCCCGCAGCACGAGATCGAGTTCGGCAGGCTGGTCGCCGGGATTCGCAATGCCGATCCCCGTGGTGATGTCGACCGCCCCCAGAAACTGCGTCAACGCCGCCGTCACCCCGTTGCGCTGTTCAATGAACAGGCGCGCGCGCGTGGTGGGCGGCGAAGCGGGCACGGCCGCCTCGGAGACCGTCGCGCCATTCTGGACCAGCGTGAAAACGGCGGTCCCGTAAGGCACCGAGCCCTCTTCGAGGTCCAGAGTAATATAGCCGCCTTTCACGTCCGGCGCCGTGCCGAGCGTGTTCAGTGCCGCCGCGCCGGCCTGCGCGACCGGCATCTCGACCCGCGCCGGAGACGACGGCAAGAACGACCGCGACCACGCCGAGGACCGGCCCGAAGCCGTCGCCGCCAGGCGGTACTCGTAAGCGATGCCGTTCGTGCTCGCGTCCAGGTAGGTCGTCGTGGCGCCCGGCAGGGTGGTGACGGTCTGCCAGTCGCCGCCGGGCGCGCGGCGCTGGAACGGGCTGGGCTGGAGCCAGACGCGCTTGACCGGATCATCGTTGCCACCGACACGCCGGATTACCTCAGTCCAGCCACGGCGGTGGTGGTGCAGGCCAAACTGGGCGCGCGGCGGGCTGGCGT
>DNFG01000209.1 GCA_003487005.1 Bryobacterales bacterium | reverse complement strand
GGGCGAGCAGCGGTGCGTTGAAAGGGCCGGCGAGCAGTTCGGCGGCGCGCAGGAAAACGGCGCGGCGGGAGGCGGGGCTGGTGTGCGCCCAGTCGTGGCGGGCATCGGTGGCGGCCTTGATGGCGGCGTCTGCCTCGGCGGCGCCGGCGGAGGCATAGGTGCCCAGGACGCGGGCGTGGGCGTGTGGCTCGCGCATTTCGCTGGACGTGCCGGTGTCGACCTTCTTGCCATTGATGACCGGGAGGATACGGCGCGGATTGGCGCGCTGGTGGCTCAGCTCATCGATCAGGCGCGCGCGTTCCGGCAAGCCGGGGGCGAAATCGCGGACGGGTTGGTTCTGCGGCAGGGACATGGCGGCGCTCATTCTGAAGGACGGGGGCGTGCGCTTTACCTAGCAGCGGCGCGCAGGAGCGGCCCGCCGGGGCGGGACATTCGGTTTCGCAATCGGGCCAGATTGCCAGCTCAGCGCATCCAGGACTGGAGCGGGTGGCCTGCGAGGGCGGCGTGGATTTCGGCGCGGGAGGTTTCGTTTTCGTCCTGCCCCGTCTTGAACCGAGGGACAAAGGAATCAATCCGCATACGGAATCCGATGACGCCGCGCAGCAGCGTTTCGTAGCGGGCACCGACACGTTCCACGCTCCAGCCGGAGGCGGATTCCATATGGGCGACGAGGGTGCGGATGGCTTCGTCTGTCAGGCTGTCATCGGGAACAATCCTGCCGTTGGCTTTCAGCGAAACGAAGTTCCAGGTGGGCGCCCAATCGGGCTTGGAAATCCAGCCGGGCGGCACATAGCTATGCGGGCCGAGGAAGATGCAGGTGGCGTCGGGGGTTTCCGTCAGCCGCGCGGTGAGCGGGCCGTAGCGCGGAAGGTGGCCGAGGAGGCTGACCGGGGCGCCGGCGGCATCGGTTTCGAGCAGCAGCGGCATCAGGAAAGCGTCGGCCGGACCGGCGGCGGGCACGATCCAGGCGACAGGGTTTTCCGCGACGAAGCGGGCGAGGTCTGCATGGGAGACGGTTTCAAACGGATGGGGCATGGCGGAAGCGATGTTCTGGAGTTGGGGTTTCCCGGCTGTAGCAAGAGCGGGGTGGGGGAGGAAAGGCCGGGCGCGTGCATCGGCCCCGGCATCTGCGAAATCTGGCCCGTTTGAGACAAAGAATGATCCAGATTTCCGGGCGCGGCGGGGCGTTCGCGGCCAGACTGTTTCCGGATTGCCACTGGAGGGAGTGGGTGCATGAGTCCGATGTTCCTGAAGAAGTCCATCGAGGCGGTTCGTCAGGAGGCGGATCAAACCGGGCTTCGCAAATCGCTCGGGCCGGTGCAACTCGTGCTGCTGGGCATCGGGTGCATCGTCGGGGCGGGCGTCTATGTTATGACCGGAACGGCGGCGGCGAACTATGCCGGGCCGGCGGTAGTGCTCTCCTTCATGCTCGCAGGCATTGCGTGCGCGCTGGTGGGGCTTTGCTATGCGGAGCTGTCGTCGGTGTTGCCGGTATCGGGGGCATCCTACACCTATGCCTATGCGGCAGTGGGCGAAGTGTTCGCCTGGGTGCTCGGCTGGATGCTGATGTTCGAGTTCGGGCTGGCGGGCGCAGCGCTGGCGGTCGGATTTTCTGGTTACCTCCTAAGCCTTCTCGGCGACCTTGGCGTGTTCCTGCCGGAATGGATGGTGACGCCGACACTGCAGAGCCAGATGGTGGATGGGCAGAGCCGGCTGGTGCAGACGGGGTCCGTGAACCTGCTGGCGTGTTTCAGCCTGCTAATTGTGGCGGCGATCCTGTCGCGCGGTGTGCAGCATTCCTCGCTCGTCAACACAGTGCTGGTGTTCATCAAGGTGGGCGTGCTGATCGCGTTCGTTCTGGTGGGTGTGGGGCATGTATCTCCGGAGAACTGGACGCCGTTTATCCCGGAAAATCAGGGCGGATTCCACTTCGGCGCCGAAGGCGTGATCCGCGCTGCGTCGATCCTGTTCTTCGCCTATCTGGGCTTTGAAGCGGTGGCGACGGCGGCCTCGGAATCGAAACATCCGGCGCGGGATGTGCCGGTGGGCATCCTCGGCGCGCTGACGATTGCGACGATGTTGTATGCGGCGGTCGCGCTCGTGATGACGGGGCTTGTGCCGTACACGGAGCTGAATGTGGCAGACCCGGTGGCGGTGGCTGTTTCGGTTATTGGGGAGCCCGTCTGGATACTCATCATCAAGGCGGGCGCGCTGACAGGGCTCGGATCGGTGTTGCTGGTGAACACCTATGCGCAGAGCCGCGTGGCATTTGCGATGTCGCGGGACGGGCTGTTGCCGCGGGTGTTTTCAGCGCTGCATGCGAAATTCAGTACGCCGGTGAAGGGCACGTTCATTGTGGCGGCAATCTCCGGCGTGGCGGCGGCGACGTTGCCGATCTCGCTGCTGGGCGACCTCGTCAGCCTTGGTACGGCGATCGTGTTTGCCACTGTGGCGATCAGCGTGATCTGGCTGCGCAATTCGCATCCCGAGCTGGAGCGACCGTTCCGGGTGCCGTTCGGGGGCGTTCGGATCGGCGGATACTGGGTCGGCATCATTCCGGCGCTGGCGCTGGTGGCATGCATTGCGATGTCGGCGCCGGTGGCCATCGATATCGGGATGAAGAGCCTGCGCGGCGACTGGGTGCCGGCGGCGATTGTGGTGGTCTACCTGGTGCTGGGCGGGGTGATCTATGCGCGATATGGGCGGCGGCATTCGAAATTGAGGCAGGCGGCGATGGGGACTGGAACGCCCGCCCCTTGACCAAATGATACCGGTGTCATTAATCTAATTCCCGAGAGGCGGCGGAGGCCGCGCCCGGGAGGAAGCGCATGGTTCGGAGGAGCGT
>DNFG01000450.1 GCA_003487005.1 Bryobacterales bacterium | reverse complement strand
ATCGAACTCCCCGAAGGCGTCGACCTCGAACCCGGCACCGTCTATCACACCATCGGCTACCCCGAACCCGAAATCTTCGGATTCTTCTACGTCCACCCCGATCGCGTCGTCTCCGCCGGCATCTTCGTCCCCTCCTGGATGCAGTCCCCCGTTCGCACCGGATACCGCTACCTCCAGCACTTCATCCAGCACCCCTTCTTCTGGCGTTTCCTCAAAGGAGGCAAACTCCGCAGTTGGGGCGCCAAATCCATCCTCGAATCCGGCAAGCATGGCGAGCCCCACCTCGCCGGCGACGGCTACGCCCGCATCGGCGAAAACTCCGGCTCCACCAATGTCCTCACCGGCTCCGGCGTCGATGAAGCCTGGCTCACCGGCGTCCAACTCGGCGAAGCCGTCCTCGAACTGATGCGCGAAGGCAAACCCTTCACCAGGGACAACCTCGACGCCGCCTACGTCGCCCGCCGCCGCGCCAGTTGGCTCGAAAAAGAGGGCGAAATCGCCGAAAATGCCCGCAATGGCTTCCAGAAGAGCCTCCTTTCCGGCTTCCTCGGCATGGCTCTCGACGGACTCTCCGGCGGCCGCCTCCATCTCACCCGCCCCCGCGTCCGCAAACCTCCCCAGAAACTCATCGACGCCTACTTTGGCCGCCTCCCCCACAGCTACGTCGAAAAACTCGTCGCCGGCTGCCTCAAGGAGGGCCGGCCCATCCACGACGCCCTCATGGATGCCGTCGGCTGGCCCGAAATCCCCTTCGACGGACAACTCCTCGTCTCCCACCAGGACGCCCTCCTCGTCGGCGGCAAAGTCCAGGCCCCCTCCGACGCCGCCGACCACGTCATCTTCCGCGACCAGGCCCTCTGCCAGTCCTGCGATACCCGCATCTGCATCGAAATCTGCTCCGGCGAAGCCATTCGCCCCGGCGAAGGCGCCGTCCCGGCCTTCGACCGCGAAAAATGCGTCCACTGCGGCGCCTGCCTCTGGAACTGCCCCTCGGCGAATGTCTCTTTCGCCGCCGCCCCGGGCGGTCTCCATTCGGCCGAAAATTGATCCCATTGCCTGAAGGAGTCCAATGAGTTTCGACATCATCGTCTGCGGCGGCCTCGCGCCCGACCCGCTCCAGTCCCTTGAGCCCGCCCCCGGGCCTGCCCTCAAGAATGAAATGATGCTTCCCGCCGTCTTCGACCCCTGGGCCGCCCACGCCCTCTACGAAGCCGCCCACCTCGCCGCCCAACATCCCGGCAACCGCCTGCGCGTCGCCTGTCTCGCTCCCAAGGCCAAACTCCAGCAGGTCATGATGATAATGGCCCAGAAACTGCCCTTCGAACTGATCCCCCTCGATGGAGCCTCGAACGGCTTCTCCGACGCCATGCCCACCGCCGAAGCCCTCGCCTCGGCCATCCAGGCCCTCCCCGATCTCGATCGCGACCGCCTGCTCGTCTTCGGTGGCTGGGAATCCGCCACCCGCGGCGCGGGCGTCGTCATGCAAATCGTCGGCGAACGCCTCGGCATCACCGAACAGTTCCTCGCCGTCGATGAACTCCGGATCGACAACGGCGCCCTCGTCATCAAGGAACGCGTCGAAGGCGGCCGGCACATGGTCTCCCGCTGCGCCGCCCCCCCGGCCGTCCTCGCCTGGGCCACCGGCAACCTCCCCGAACCGCCCAATCACCCCCAGACCGGCATGGCCAACATGCGCACCATGATGCCCGCCCTCCAGAAAGCCCCCCCCACTGCCACCGCCTCCGGCATCGCCTTCCGTGAAGTCGCCCTGCCCAAGGTCCAGCGCGAAACGCGCATCGTCAAGGATCTCCCCGCCGCCGATATCGCCCGCGAACTCGCCGCCTGGGTGAAGGAGTAAGCCGCCATGGAAAACATCCTCGTTCTCGTCCACACCAATGAAGGCGGCATCCTCCCCCGCGCCGCCCTGGAAACCGTCGCCGCCGCCCGCGCCCTCGGTGGCGAAATCACCATCGCCGTCTTCGGCGAAGGCGCTTCGGCCTCCATCGGCTCAATCGCCGTCGATGGCGACGCCTTCGCCGTCCCCCGCTACTCCACCGACGCGGCCGCCGCCGAAGCCCTCGTCCGCCACTCCGGAGCCACCCTCGTCCTCGCTCCGAACACCTCCCGGATGGCCCGCTGCCTCCCCGGCGTCGCCGCCCGCCTGAATGGCGCCGTCGATTCCCACGCTGTCGCCGTCGCCCGTGACGGCGAGGCCGTCACCGTCACCCGCTGGTTCTACCGCCAGCGCATCGAAGGTTCCCTCTCGCGCGAAGCCCGCCCCTGGTTCATCCTCCTCGAACCCGGCGCCTGCGAACCCGCCGAAGCCGCCCCCGCCGCCGCCGTCGAAACCCTCGCCGTCGACGCCCCCTCCCGGACCACCCACGAAGGCTATGTCTCCCCGGAAACCGGCGAACAGACCATCCGCCCCGACGCCCGCCTCCTCTTCGTCGCCGGCGCCGGATGGACCAAGAAACAGCCCGACGGCGCCATCCACACCGATGAAGCCGCCGATTTGATCCTCGGCTTCGTCCGCTCCGCCCAGTCCTCCCTCGGTTCTTCGAAGTCCCTCGTCGACCAGTCCGGCGAAGGCCAGGCCGTCCTCCCCTTCCTGACCCACCTCCACCAGGTCGGCCAGACCGGGTCCACCCCCCGCCACCGTAAAGGTCTCGCCACCTGCTGCCACGGTGAAGAGCCCCACGTCGTCGGCTGGCGCTTCATCAACGACCGCCGCGCCGTCAACCTCGACCCCAACTGCGGTTGGGCCCGCGGCAAGGCCGACGTCCTCTACGTCGGCGATTCCTTCGAGGTCATGCGCGAACTGAACCGCCTGCTCGCGGAGTAGCCAGAAACCCCACCGGGATTGTCTATTGTACATATACAATAGACAATCCCGGTTCTCTAGACCAGCGCCTGGGGCCGGTGCGACAGTTTCGACTCCAGCACCAGCAGCCAGTACAGCAAAAACACCGCCACCGACCCCAGCAGCGGCAACCCCGCCACCACCCCAACCCCTAGAAAATGCGCCAGATACCCGACAGTCGCCGGCGCCAGCAACCCCCCCGTCATCGCCACCGAGAAGATCCCGCTGAAGAACCCCGGATGGAAGTACGGGAACCGCCCCGCGATCTGAATCATCACCAGCGGAAGGATGAAAGCGAAGCCTCCGGCAAGCAAAATAACGGCTGTTATTGCGCCAAACATGTTGTCTGTCGAGGCCAGAATCAGGCATCCGAACATCGGCGCCAGCACCGACCCGGCCAGCAACCGCCCCGCGCTGACGTGGCGCATCAGCCACAACCCCAGCACCCGCCCAAGCAGCAGCGTCAGCCAGAACAAGCCCAGCAACTGAAGCGACGTCACCGGACTAAGCCCAAGCCGCTGAATCAGATACAGCGAAAGCCACCCGGCGATCGCCCCCTCGTTCCCGAACTGGAAAAACAGCAAAAGCGCAAACAGCACCGCCGCCGGACTCCGGAAATCCCGCAAAGCATCCCGCCAGCTCGGCTCCGCCACCTCCACCGCCGCCGGCCGCCGCGCCCTGCTGTACAGCAGCGCCGCCACCGCCGGAACCAGCCCCATAAACACTAGAATCCATTGGATCGTGTACGCGAAAAAGGCCCCCGCTACAAACAGCACCGCCGCCAAAGCCCCCAGATTGAAAAGCACCCCCGCCAGACTCAAAGTCGCCGCCGGTTCATGTTCGTAAGCCGGGACAATCGCGTGCATCGCCCCGGTGTGCACGATTCCGGCGCCGAAACCGGTCAGAATCAGGCCCGCGAGGCGCCAGGCGAAGTGAAAAGGCGGCGAAAACACGCCCAGAAACACCAATCCGAGGGCCGCCAGTCCACAACCCAGCACCAGTCCGGCCACCAGACCCCGCCGCCGCAACACCCCGCGGGCGACCTGCGCGCCCAGCAGCAAACCCGCGTTTTGACACAGAAAATAGCTGCCGATCAACAGGAAATCGGGCTCGATGTGATAGCGCCAGGCCGGCAGAATGGCCCCGAGCAGGCTCAGAAGGAGCCCGGAGATCAGAAACGCCGCCAGCCCCCCGCGCGCGGCGGTCAGTGGGGTGGCTCCGAGTTGTTCACCGGCCGGCTGCACCTTCGTATTGTACTCTCCGGAAGCCTCCGCTAGCCCGTGATCTATGTATTTTGGGATACAAGATCCGGGAGACAGGAGGCGCACGGGCGGCAAACGGCGAGGCCGGCGCTTGTTTATCAACGACTTGGCAAATGGCCCCAGAACTGCTTAGTAGACTGCGGGTCACGTTAGTTTCTGCTTTGTGGGTGGTTGCCTCCTTCGGGACGGACTCCTTCAGAAGATGTCCACTTGAGCCCCCAAGCCCCGCTCCGGCGGGGCTTTTTGTTTCTCCAGACTTTCCGCGCCATTGCGGTAGACTGGTTCGTTCAGCCGCCATGCCTGCGCCCAGCCAACAGTCTCTGCCGGAAGTGCATGCTTCGGTCGCCACGGCCCACCCGTCGCTCTGGCGCCGGGTTTTCGCGTTTGCGGGCCCCGCGTACCTGGTCAGCGTCGGCTACATGGACCCCGGCAACTGGGCGACGGACCTCGAAGGCGGCGCCCGCTTCGGCTATCGCCTGCTTTGGGTGCTCGTGTTGTCGAACGCCATGGCGATCCTGCTGCAGACGCTCAGCGCCCGCCTCGGGATTGTAGCCGGCCGTGATCTGGCGCAAGCGTGCCGCGAACAGTACTCGAAGCCGGTTTCCTGGATGCTCTGGGTGCTTTGCGAGATCGCCATTGCCGCCTGCGACCTCGCGGAAGTCCTCGGCGCGGCCATCGGCCTGAACCTGCTGTTTGGTCTCCCGCTGATCTGGGGGGTGGTTCTGACCGCCGCCGACACGCTGTTGATTTTGTGGCTGAACCGCTACGGAATCCGGGTTCTGGAGAGCATTATTCTCGGTTTTGTGACGGTGATCGGGGCCTGTTTTCTGCTTCAGGTCTGGCTGGCGAAGCCCGAATGGGGCGGCGTCGCTTCGGGTCTGGTGCCCTGGATCGACGGCAACAGCCTGTATGTCGCCATCGCGATGCTCGGCGCGACGGTGATGCCGCACAACCTCTACCTGCATTCGGGCATCGTGCAGACCCGCGCCTATGGCGGCAGCCTCGACGAGAAGCGGGATGCGCTGAAATGGGCGACGGTGGATTCCACCGTGGCACTGATGTTCGCGCTGACCATAAACGCCTCGATCCTCATCCTGGCGGCCGCGACCTTCCACAAGGCGGGACAGACGGATGTGGCCGAACTGGGCCGTGCGCACGAGTTGCTGGCGCCGCTCGTCGGCGCGTCGATCGCGCCGGCGTTGTTCGCCGTGGCGCTGTTGTGCTGCGGGCTGAACTCGACTGTCACCGCGACGATGGCCGGCCAGATCGTCATGGAAGGCTTCATCGACATTCGCCTGCCGGCCTGGCTCCGGCGCCTGGTGACGCGGCTCGTCGCCATCATCCCGGCCGTCGTCGTGACGCTGCTCTACGGTGAAGGCCAGACGGCGAAGCTCCTGATCCTCAGCCAGGTGATCCTCAGCTTCCAGCTGCCCTTCGCCATCGTTCCGCTGGTGATGTTCACCGCCTCGCGCGAAAAGATGGGCGATCTCGTCGCGCCCCGCTGGCTCACGGCCATCGCCGCGCTGATCGCCATCACGATCATCGCGCTCAACGTGAAACTGCTGGTGGACGTCGCGACGGGATGAGCGAGGTCGGCGCGGCGGGCCTCACGGCTCCAGCGGCGGGTCGCCGACGCCGACGACATTCTGGTCGAAGTCGATGTTGGCGCCGGTCATCAGGCCGGACTCGTCCGAGGCGAGATAGGCGCAGGCCCGCGCCACCTCCTTCGGGTCGATCAGCCGGCCGAAGGGCCGGGTCCTGGCGGCAGCCTCCAGCCAGCCGTCCTCGGCGCCGTGGTATTTCTTCATGATCGCGTCCTCGCCCGGCGTGTCCATCCAGCCGATGTTGAGGCCGTTGACGCGGATGCGGTGCCTGACCAGCGCATGGGCGACATTACGGGTGAGGGTCGCGAGCGCGCCCTTCGACATGGAGTAGGGGGTCAGGAACGCCTGCCCGCCGTTCGCCGACATCGACTGGATGTTGATGATCGAGCCGGCGATCTTCTCCCGCTTCATGATCTTCGCCGCCTCCTGCATCAGGAAGAAGGGCGAGCGGATGTTCACCGCCACCATGCGGTCGAAGAGGTCCTCGCTGGTATCGAAGATGGTGCCCCGGTCGGTGATGCCGGCGGCGTTGACGAGAATGTCGATCCGGCCGAATTCGGCATCCGCCTTGCGCGTCACGGCGCGGGCGTCAGCGGTCTTCTCCAGGTCGGCGACGACGAACAGGGCGCGGCAGCCGGTCCGGGCGATG
>DNFG01000145.1 GCA_003487005.1 Bryobacterales bacterium | reverse complement strand
ACGCCGGTGCAGCGGGGGGATGAAGTGTTTGTGAAGCCGAGGGAAGCGCGGGTGTTCCTGGAGGATTACACGATTTAGGGGGGCTTGACCTGCCGGACCGGGTGGTGAAACACTAAACAGCACAATTGAATCCGGCTTCAGGCAGGGGGTCGTGGGAAGGCCGGAAGAGAGAGGGTGAAGGATGCTGGAGAAACAGCCGACCGGGACGGTGGTATTTCCGCCGCAGGGCGGGGACCGGTACAGAGTGCGGACAGGCGATAGCTGGGCGTCGGTGGCCACGGAACATGGCGTGGACACCTGGGCGCTGATCGAATTCAACTTTCCGGTAGTGAAGCCGGAACTCAATTTCCAGACGAAGTGCCGGATGGTGAACTGGCTGATGCGGACGCACATCGGCTGCCGGAAGAGCGCGGACGGGATGAATTACCGGTTCGATTCGTCGGACAGCCCGGGGTACATTTATATTCCGCTGCTGGACGTGCAACCGGTGTTCACGCACAGAGTGCGGCTGCGTTTTTGCAGTTTGACGTCGACGAATGTGCCCTTCGCGACGGCGTTGAGGAATGCGCAGCGGGTGTATGCACAGTACGGGATCCGGGTGGACTTCCAGTCGGGGATTTCGCTGGGGCTGAGCGAGGAGGAGGCGCAGGAGCTGGCCGTGGTGGACGGGCAGTGCGATTGGGACATCACGACGGGTGAATTCAACCGGGTGCAATCGTTGGTCGGCAACTGGCCGAGTACGGAGATTCTGGTGTGCTACGTGGGTGAGTTCGCGGAGAGTCTGCTTGGCTGCGGGGGTCATGCTCCGAACAAGCCGGCGTGCATCGTGGCGGCGGCGGGGAGTCCATGGACGACGGCGCACGAAGTGGGTCATGTTCTGCTGACGAAGAGTTTTTCGCCGGTCCACGAGACGGACACACGGAACCTGATGTTCCGGACGACGTCGGGGATCACGCAATTTCCGCCGATGCTGACGCCGGCGCAGGTGACGCAGATCAAGAAGTCGCCGTGCTGTGTGGCGTTGTAGTCTGGGCGGGCGTGGGGCAGGCCTGTTAACATTTGAGCGATGCCAGGGTTGCTGGAGAGGGTCTGGAACACGGGGCGGTTGGGGTTGTGGGCGCGTGGTGAGAGTGGAATTGCGTACCGGGACCGGGAAGAACTGGCGCGGCTGCAGGACCGGCGGGTCCGGGCGCTGGTGGCGCACGCCTGGCGGGAGACTGAGTATTACCGGGATTGGCTGAAGGCGGCCGGGGCCGAACCGGGTGACATCCGGGGGGCGGCGGATCTGGCGAGGCTGCCGGTGATCGACAAGATTGTGCTGACGCGGCACCCGGAGCGGTTCGAGGCGCAATCGCTGAAGGGGAAAGACGGAATCACGCTGTATTCGAGCGGGACTTCGGGCTACCGGCGGCATTTGCGGCACGATGCGAGAGCGGTGTTGCAGGCGCTGGCGGCGGGGCGGCGGCAAAGACTGGCGCTGGCGGAGTATGTGGGGCGGGAATCGGGCTACCGGGAAGCGGTATTCAACCGGGAAGGCTCGGTGGGAGGGCAGTTGCGGGCGTTTTTCGAGACGCGGACGTGGGTCCCGCAGGGGGTGGAATTGCGGCGGCGGCGGTTTTCGCCGGCGCTGCCATTCGCGGAGTTGGCGGCGGGGGTGGACGAGTTCGCTCCGGAGGTGATTCGCGGGTATGGGTCGCATCTGGGGGCGTTCTATCAGTGGCTGGCCGAGAGCGGGCGGCGATTTCACAAGCCAAGGGCGGTGGTCTACGGGGCGGACGGGATGCCGCCGGCGCAGCGGCGGTTGATCGGGGAGGAGTTGGGGATTCCGGTATTGAGTACGTACCAGGCGGTGGAGGCGCTGCGAATCGGGTTTGAGTGCCCGGCGCGCGCGGGTTTTCACATTTCGGTGGATCAGGTGGTGGTGCGCGTGAAGGGCGCGGCGCCGGGCGAGCGCGGCGAGATGGTGTTGACGAACTTGTGGAACTACGCGACGCCGGTGATCAATTACCAGTTGGGGGATCTGGTGACGCTGAGCGACGGGGCGTGTCCGTGCGGGCGGACACTGCCGCTGCTGACCTCGATCGACGGGCGGGCGGATGATCTGGTGGCGCGGCCGGACGGGACGCGGGTGCATGCGCTGGCGTTGCTGGCGCCGCTGCAGAAGGCGCCGGGGGTGATGCAGGTGCAGGTGGAGCAGCGGGAGATGGACGATTTTCTGCTGCGGGTGATCTGGCGGCAGGGGGAGGCGCGGGACGCGGAGGAACTGAAGCGGCGGGTGGAGCAGGTGCTCGGGGCAGCGGCGGCGGTGGAGGTGGAGGAGGTCGACGCGATTGCGACGACGAGCGCGGGGAAGGTGAAGAGCCTGATTTCGCGGCTGGAGGGGCGATGATCGGGGAGATTGCGGAGTTCATCGCGCTGATGCGGCGGCGGCGGTGGAGCGCGGAGCAGACGCGGGCGCACCGCGATGAGCGAATCCGGGCGCTGGTGGCACACGCGTACGAACACGTGCCGTACTACCGCCGCATGATGGACGCGCGGGGGTTGAAGCCGGGACAGATCCGCTCGGCGCGGGATCTGGAGGCGCTCCCGGTGACGAGAAAGCAGGATCTGCTGGCGGCGGGGGCTGATTGTGTGGACCCGCGGGCGACGGATCTGTACCGGGTGGCGACTTCAGGGAGTTCGGGGGATCCGTTCGAGCAGACCCTGACGCAGGCGGAGTACCGGAAGCGGCGGTTGCGTGAATTCCGGGCGCTGATCGGGGTGGGGGTGGGGCCGCTGGACCGACTGGTGGTGCTGGGACCGATCCGGACGCGGCCAAAGCGGGTGCACCGGTCGTTGGGCCTCTATCAACTGGAGGTGATTCCATTTGATGCACGGCCGGAGGAGCAGGCGCGGCGGATCGGGCAGGCGCGGCCGGATGTGCTGTGGATCTACCCGACGGTGCTGAAGCAGGTGTTGTCGCACACGGGGGGGCGGTTGAGCGAACTGGCGCGGCCAGGGCTGTTGATCACGTCGTCGCAGGTGATGGACGCGCCGTTTCGTCAGCAGTTGCTGGACGATCTGCCGGGGGCGCGGATGGCGGAGTTCTACGGGTCGGCGGAGGCGGGCCGGATTGCGGCGGGGTGCCGGGAAGATGACGGATTGCACCTGGAAGACGACGCGGTGCACGTGGAACTGCTGGAGGGGGGCAGGCCGGTGGAGGCGGGCGAGGAGGGGACGACGGTGATCACCTGCCTGGACCAGTTTGCGATGCCGCTGATCCGGTACGAGCAGGGGGACCGGTGCCGGATGCGGCCGGGGCGGTGTGGGTGCGGGCGCTCGTCGCCGGTGATGGATTCGCCGCTGGGGCGCTGCGCGGACATGATCGTGCTGCCGTCGGGGCGGCGGTTGTCGGCGCTGGCGTTTGATGCCGTGGTGCGGCGGGTGCCGGGGCTGGTGCAATACCGGTTTGTGCAGAGGCGGCGGGACCGGTTGGAGGCGCAGTTCTGCTTTCAGACGCCGCCGGCGGCGGGGGTGGTGGAGGCGATCGCGGGGCGGGTGCGCGAGGTGCTGCGGGAGGAGGTGGAGGTGAGCGTGGGGTTGTTCGGGGTGGAGGAGATCCGGGGGCCGAAGTTCAAGTCGGTGGTTTCGATGCTGGAAGAGGAGGGAGCGGGACCCGTCTCCGGTTGAGGGGGGCGGGTCCCGCGGGGATTCAGGTTAGCGGTCGACGCCGCGTTTGCTGATGATGCGGTCGATCATGCCGTAGTCGAGGGCGGCCTGGGCTTCCATGATGTAATCGCGGTCGACATCGCGTTCGATTTTGTCGATGGGCTGGCCGGTGGCCTCGGCGAGGATGCCGTTAAGGATCTCGCGCATGCGGAGGATTTCCTTGGCATAGATGTCGATGTCGGTGGCCTGGCCGGCGAGGCCGGACATGTGGGGCTGATGGATGAGAATGCGGGCGTGGGGGAGGGCGAAGCGTTTGCCCTTGGCGCCGGCGGCGAGCAGGACGGCGCCCATGGAGGCGGCCTGACCGACGCAGTAGGTTACGATGTCGGGTTCGATGAGGCGCATCGTGTCGAGGATGGCGAGGCCGGCGGTGATGGAGCCACCGGGGGAGTTGATGTAGAGGGAGATGTCCTTCTCGGGGTCTTCCGCGGCGAGGAAGAGCATCTGGGCGATGATGAGGTTGGCAACCTGGTCATCGATGGGGGTGCCGAGGAAGATGATGTTTTCCTTGAGCAGCCGGGAGTAGATATCGAAGGCGCGTTCGCCGCGCGAGGTTTGCTCGACGACCATGGGGACGAGCATATTCTGCGGGGAGTAGATCTCCCCGGATTTGTTGGGCATTCGGCCTCCTGAGCCAGTAGCGGTCTGCCTCGGCCGTTCCGGCGCCGGTACTGCTGGATCGGGCGCGGTCAGGCTTTGGTGGTGGAGCGTTTCGTACCCTTGCGGGCCTTTTCGATGTTCTTCCGTTTGAGATCCAGGCTCTTGGCGAGGTCCTCGATGGAAGTGCGCTCCAGATACTCCATGATACGACTGCGAAGGGCCTTCCAGCTATCATGCATGCCACAGGGGGCGAGATCGTTGCATTCGGCGAGTCCGGCGGGGCAGCGTTCGTAGTCGGTCAAGCCGTCGACGGCATCCACAATCATGATGAGGCTGATGTCGGGGGCGGGCAGACGGAGACTGAAGCCGCCGGTGGGACCCTTGCTGCTGCGGAGGAAGCCCTTGCGGGCCAGTTGCTGCAGGATCTTGGCGAGGAAGTGGGAGGGGATGGAAGCGTCCTCGGCGATTTGCTTCACCATGGCATACTTGCCCTCGGGAACGCTCGCCAGGTGGACGAAAGCGCGGATCGCGTATTCTGCGGAGCGCGAATAGATCATGAGCACCTCTGGGGACCTAGATGAAAATACACGTTTATCTTAAAAGTCTTACATAGGTGGATGCAAGTGGATGCAGGCAAGATCCGTCAATTTTCTCTCTTGAAGTCCGAAGATCCGGAATCCGCGCGGTGGCCGGCGTCCGGCGTGGCCGGGCACACGAACGCGGCGGCGGGGGCGAATTGGGCTGTATCTGGTTGAAAAGAAGGGGGCTGGGCCCGGCGCTGGGGGTGTGCGGGGTCGTTGTCCGGGCATTCGGGACGGGTGGCGGGGGCGGCTGTATCCTGTTGAAAAAAAATGGATTGAGCTGGGGCCAGATGCGGGTGGTGGGCGGCGGGCGAGCGATTGGGATAGAATCGGCGGCAGGAGTGAGCCGAACATGACGAAGATGACCCGCCGGACAGCCCTCGGGGCCGCTGCCGCGCCGTTGATAATTCCGTCGCGGGGCAGTGCGCAAGCGGGGCGGCGGCCGAACATCCTGTGGATTTCGGCGGAGGATCTGTCGCCGGATCTGGGCTGCTACGGGGACAGGTACGCGGCGACGCCGGTGCTGGACCGGTTGGCGACGGAGAGCCTGCGCTACGACCGGGCGTTCACGGTGTATGGGGTGTGCGCGCCGTCGCGGTCGTCGATCATCACGGGACAGTATCCATCGGCCTCGGACAGGCGTGGCA
>DNFG01000509.1 GCA_003487005.1 Bryobacterales bacterium | reverse complement strand
GCGCGGCGCGGGCGTGATCCTGATGTACGGGGCGCACCTGCTGCGCAATGGCTCGGCGCTGATCCTCGACCGGATGATGGAGCGGCGCTGGCTGACGCACGTAGCGACGAACGGCGCCGGCACGATTCACGACTGGGAGTACGCCTGGCTGGGCCGCTCGACCGAAAGCGTGGAGCAGAACGTCGCGACCGGCACGTTCGGCGCGTGGGACGAGACGGGCCGGAACCTGCATCTGGCGCTGCTGGCGGGTGCCTTGCGGGGCGAGGGTTATGGAGTCGCGCTCGGCCGTTACATCAATGAGGACGGCGCTGAGTTCCCTGCCCCAGGCGATCTGGAGCGGGCCGTTCGCGATGAGCCCCGGCATCCGTTGACCCCGGCGCGCGCGGACCTGCTGCAGGCGATGGAGCGCCACAACATCGGCGCGGGCCGGGTGGAGGTGGCGCACCGGTGGAAGCACGCATCCATCCTCGCTTCTGCTTTCCGGCATGGCGTTCCGGCGACGGTCCATCCGGGCATCGGCTATGACATTATTTCGAACCACCCGATGTTCAATGGCGCGGTGATCGGCCGCGCGGCGGGCCTGGATTTCCGCCTGTTCGGCGATTCGGTGGAGACACTCGACGGCGGCGTGGTGCTATCGGTGGGGTCGGCGATCATGGCCCCGCAGGTGTTCGAGAAGAGCCTCAGTTGCGTGAATAACCTGAGACTCGCGGCCGGGCGGCCGGTCGTGAAGGATCTGACGATCTACGTGGTGGACCTGCAGGATTCGGGCAACTGGGACTGGACGCAGGGTGAGCCGCCGAAGACAAATCCGGCGTATTATCTGCGATTTTGCAAGAGTTTTTCGCGAATGGGCGGGACAATGCACTACGTGCAGTGCGACAATCTCGCGTTTATCCAGCGGCTTTGGAAAGCGCTAGGCTAGCGATTCATCACCAAGCCGGCGGTCCTTCAACAGGTAATTTCGCACATAATCGCCGACGGCTTCGGCGAGCGGCGTGAGCGGCGCATCGTAGCCGGCCGCCCGGAGTTTGTCGATGGTGGCGCAGGTCCGGTACTGATACTTGCCCCGGAGGTGTTCGGGCATCGGGATGAACTCGATGTTGGGCTCGCGGTCGAGGGCGGCGAAGATGGCGTGGGCGAGATCAAGCCATGTGTGGGGGGTGCCGGAACCGAGGTTGTAGAGGCCGGTGGCTTCGGGGCGGCCGGCGAGGTGGACGGTCATGGCGACGGCATCTTTGACGTAAAGAAAATCGCGCTGCTGGCAGCCATCCTCGAAGTCCGGGCGGTGGCTTTTGAAGAGTTCGAGTTTACCGGTGGACTGGATCTGATGAAAGGCTTTGTGGATGACACTGCGCATGTCGGCCTTGTGGTCCTCGTTGGGTCCGAAGACGTTGAAGTACTTCAGGCCGGTGATTCTGTCCAGAATACCGGCGCTGCTCGCGTACTGATCGAAGAGGTGCTTCGAGTAGCCGTACATGTTGAGCGGGCGCAGGGTGTGCAGTGGCAGATCCTCGCGGAAATCGTCCTCGCGGGCGCCGTAGGTGGCGGCGGAGGAGGCGTAAACGAAACGGGCGCCGCGTTCGACGGCCCAATGCGCGAGGGTCTTGGTGAACTCGAAGTTGTTGCGCATCAGGAAGTCGGAATCGGTTTCGGTGGTGGCGGAACAGGCGCCGAGGTGGAAGATGGCGTCGATGTGCTCGATTTTGGGCAGGGCGGCGAGCAGGTCGTCGGCATCGAGGTAGTCGAGATAGCGAAGGGTGACGAGATTGCGCCACTTCTCGGAGCGGTCCATGCGGTCGGCGATCAGGATGCGATCAAAGCCCATCCGGTTCAGGTGCCAGACGACGGCGCTGCCGATCAAGCCGGCGCCTCCGGTGACGAGCACACGACGGCTGTCAATCAATGTCATGGGTACAGGGTAACTCCGGGGAGGGAATCGTGGTGGGCGCGACAGGACTCGAACCTGTGACCTCCTGCGTGTGAAGCAGGCGCTCTAACCAACTGAGCTACGCGCCCGGCGGGCAAACCTCAAGTATACAACAAGCGGCTTCGAGCGTATACTGCTTGGAACGCTCTGCCCCAAGGAGTATCAGATGGGCAAGTTCAACGTGAATCGCTGGGCGGCCGCTTCCGTCGCCGCCGGCATCCTGATGTGGATCTGCGAGGGCGCCGCCAGCGCTCTCTACATGGAGGACATGCAAGCCGCCATGAGGGCGCACAATCTCTCGATGGAGATGTCCGCCACGATGATCGCGATCACGCTCGGGATCAGCCTGATCGCCGGCTTCGCCATGATGTTCTTCTATGCGGCCTCCCTGCCCCGCTTCGGTGCAGGCGTCAAGACGGCCGCTCTGGTCGCGTTCGTCCTGTGGACAGGCGGCTATCTTTTATCGCTCCTCGGTTACCACATGGTCGGCCTCTACCCCACCGGCATGCTCGTCCAGTGGGGCGTCGTGGGACTTGTGGAGATGACCCTCGCGGCCGCGCTTGGCGCCCGAATCTACCGCGACGCCTGACGCCCCCCGGCAGATGCGTCCGGCGCGCATCTGTGAGATCATCTGTGATCACTGGGCGAGTCGCGCGCGAACCTCTGCCACCCATCGCGGCCGCGACTCTTCATCTATGATGGTCCGTCAGCCTGGAGTCGTCATTGGCCCTTACGAACTGCTCTCGCCCCTGGGCGCTGGCGGGATGGGTGAAGTGTGGCTGGCGCACGACCCGCGTCTGGGACGGACGGTGGCCATCAAGTTCGCGCACGAGGCCTTTTCCCAGCGATTCGAGCGCGAAGCGCGCGCCATCGCTGCGCTGAATCATCCCCACATCGCCACCCTTTACGACATTGGTCCCGACTACCTGGTGATGGAGCATGTCGACGGGCAACCACTCAAAGGACCCATGCCCGCCGCCGATGTCTGCAAACTCGGCCGGCAGATGGCGGCGGCTCTCTCCGCGGCGCACGCGCGGGGAATCATTCATCGCGACCTGAAGCCCGCCAATATCCTGGTGACGACGATGGGGGTCAAGCTTCTCGATTTCGGACTCGCGCGCCAGACCAGCCCGGAGCCCGATGCGGAGGGCGTGACCATCGAGCAGACCCAGCAGGGTCTGGTGAGCGGAACTCCTCAGTTCATGTCGCCCGAACAGGCGCGGGGCCAGGAGACCGGGCCCCCAAGCGACCTGTTCTCCCTCGGCGCAGTGCTGTATTTCTGCCTGGCCGGTCAGCCGCCGTTTCGCGGCGCAAGCGGGGTGGACATCCTTCTGCAGGTGGTTCAGGACGCCCCGCCGCCGCTGCCGGCGGGATCGCCCGCACTCAATGCAATCATCCTGCGACTCCTCGAAAAGGACCCCGCCCGGCGGTTCCGCTCGGCCGATGAACTGGCCGCAGCGCTGGACGAGGCGGTCGCAAGCACCGCGGCCTCGGAGGCCCGGACCGAGTGGGTTGCGCCCGCCCCGGCGCCGACGGCGCGGTGGCGCTCTCCGCGGGTGCTGGCCCTGCTCACCATTCTGATCGCCATGCTCGGTTTTGCAGTGTGGCGGCTGGCGAGCCCGCGTCCCTACCAACCCTCGCCGGAAGCACAACGCTGGTTCGAGGAGGGCGCCAACGCTCTGCGCGACGGCACGTTCATCAAGGCGAGTCAGACGCTGGAACGCGCCGTGGCGCTCGATCCGAAGTTCCGCCTGGCGCGAGTCCGTCTGGCGGAGGCATGGTCTGAACTCGATTCATCCGACAAGGCCCGCGAGGCCATCCTGCAGGCTGCCGCGATTGAGGGACGCGTCCCCGACTACGAAGCCCTGCACTTCGAAGCCGTGCAGGCCACCCTCACGGGCGACTTCGCAACGGCGCTCGACCGCCATCAGCGCATCCTCGCGCTGACTCCGGCCGCCGGCCGGCCCGCCGCGCTGGTGGACCTCGGACGCGCTCACGAAAAGGCAGAAAAGCCCGTCGAGGCGATCGAGAGTTACCGGCAGGCGGCGCGCCTGAGCCCGCGGTTTGCTGCGGCCTTTCTCCGCCTGGGTGTGCTGCTGGCCCGCCGGCAGGAGATCGCGGCCGCCGAGGAGGCGTTCACCGAAGCCGCGAACCATTACCAGCGGCTCGGCAGCAACGAGGGATTGATCGAAGTCCACTACCAGCGCGCGGTCATGTTGAACCGCGCAGGCCAGTACGAAGCAGCGGGACGGCTGGTGGACACGGCGATCGACCTGGCCCGCCACGCGCAGACGCCGCACCAGCAAATCGCTCTGTTGTTGCAGAAGAGTGTGACCGCCGCCCGCCAGGGCCGAATCGAGGACGCGCGCAGCCATGCAGGCACGGCAATCGACCTTGCACGCCGGGCTCAGCTCGAGAGCCTCGTCGCGCGCGGGTTGATCGATCTCGGCAACGCGCACTTCCTCGGCCGCAATCCCGCCGCCGCGGAGGACCACTATGCGCAGGCTCTGGATTATGCGCGCCGGTGGAAGACCCGCCGCACCGAAGCCCGTGCGCTGTTGAGTCTGGGCAGCCTCCACATTCAGGGTGGCGACCTGGACCGGGGCGTCGCGCAGGTCGAGGAAGCCCTTCAGTACTATCGGGGCTCCGGGTCGCGCAACGAGACGATTCAAGGGTTGATCCTGCTCGGGCGCGCGGCACGCGATCGCGGCGACTATGCCAAAGCCGAGGCGCTCTTCAAGGAGCAGTTCGACTTCGCGACTCAGGCCGAACTGAAGGAGCCTGCCGCGAATGCGCTCCACGGGCTTGGCTCGCTCGCCCTG
The DNA here is from genome assembly GCA_003487005.1 of Bryobacterales bacterium. GTDB lineage: Bacteria > Acidobacteriota > Terriglobia > Bryobacterales > Bryobacteraceae > PNKE01. Next base: position 6,356 of record DNFG01000509.1, on the reverse strand, counting down.
CGCCGTGAGCGTTACCCCGAGGCGGCCACGCACTATCGCCGCGAACTGGAAACCCTGGGAACCGCCGCGCCGCCCACGCAGCGCGCTTATGCGCTCCTGGGACTCGCCAGCGCCGAGGCGCTGCTGGGCCGGGGTCAGGAGGCGCGCCGTCTGCAGGCGGAGGCGCTCGAAGCCGTCCGTTCCCTCGGTACCGCCGCCGCCATCGTTCAGCAACACGAGCGGCAACTGCTCCACCTTGCCATCACGGAACGGCGGCCCGAATCGCTCGACCCCCTCCTGCGACTGGCCGCTTCCGACGATCCGGATCTTGCGACGGACGCCTGTCTCGCCGCGGGACTACTGCGCTCCGTCCAGGCGGCGCGCGTCCACTGCCCCACCGCCACACCTGCTGCCGCGGCAGAAACATGGCTCGAACTCAATGACCCGGGCGCGGCCGAAGCCGCCGCCCGCGCTGCGCTCGCAACCGCGACCAGCCAGGGCCTTCTCGAATCGGCCTTCCGCGCCTCGCTGGTCCTTGCCCGCCTCGCGCCGGCCGATCCACAGCGCCGCGCCGCCGCCCGCGATTCCTGGAATGCCCTCCGGTCCTCGTTCGCTCCCGAGCAGGCCCACTCGTATTCGACGCGCCCCGACGCGCGCCGCCGTTTGCAGTTGCTCCAAAGCCTGAGTCCGTCTTGAGTTTGGAAGGAGATCGATCAACCATGCCACTCCGCTTGCTCCGCCTCGCGGTCTTCGCGGCCCTCGCCATCGCCGGCTTCGGCTTCGCATACGCTCAGAATCGGGGCGGCGACCCGCCCATCATCATCGGTGACGGCTCGCTCATCCTGAAATCGCCCCGCGCCGCCTGGGCTCAGTGGCTCAGCGACTCCGGTTCCGAACGCCGCTTCCCCGATGCGCAGATCGCCGTCGCCTCCCTGCGCATCGAAAGTCCTGGCAATGACACCGCGCTCGACCTCACCGGACGCCGCACCCAGATCACGATTACCTCAGGCCCGAACCGCGTCGAGGTCTTCACCTTCGCCAATGGCCGCGGCGTCCGCCTGCGCCTCCGCGGGCGCCGCTTTTCCGACTTCCGGCAGGGGGACGATCCCGCCACTCTCGTCCTTGACACCGACTCCACCATCTCGGCGATCGAAGTTCAACGCGAGGGACAGACCATCTTGAGCCTCAAAGACCTGAAACCCAAAACCACCGTCACCCTCCTGCCCCCGGAGTAAGACGAACGGTTATTTTCTCCTGGCGTTGCTTTCGTCCTTCAGATGGATCAGTGAGTTCACAAACACGAACAGCGCCAGGATCAAGCCCAGACCCACAACATATGTCTGCATGCTCTTCCATCGGCCCCTGTGATGCCCGCGCTGTATCCCGGTCGCCGGACAATGTTGCCTTAGAACTTCCCGCGCGTACCGTTACCTGAGTTCTGGTCCCCGGCCCTTCTTGCTTCACTTCCGCGTGCTTCGCTACCATCCCCACTGTGTCCCATCCCCCCCAAGGAGAACCGCCCGTGAACGGCGCCCTCACTTACTTCGACAAGACCCTCACGCTGCTTCAGCAACTGCGCGACAACGAACTCGACAACATCAGCCGCGCCGCGGAGATCTGCGCGAACTCCATCGCCAACGGCGGTCTCGTCTTCCTGTTCGGCAACGGCCACTCGCGCATGATGTGCGAAGAGATGACCCCGCGCCAGGGCTGTTTCGTCGGTTGGGTCGCGCTCGTCGAACTCGCGCTTTCCAACCACGCCAATATCGTCGGCGCCAACGGCCTGCGCGCCCCGCTCCATCTTGAAAAATACGAAGGCTACGCCGAACAGATCCTCCGCGGCTTCCACTTTGGACCCCACGACGCGATGATCGTCATCTCGACCTCCGGCATCCGTCCCGTCATCGTCGAAATGGCAGAAGGCGCGCGCCGCCGAGGACTGCCCGTCATCGGCATCTGCGCCCGCAAGCACTGCGAGACCGTCCCCGCCGCCCATTCCTCCGGCCGCAAACTCATCGATGTCAGCGATGTTCTCATTGATAACCAGTGCCCCCCCGGCGATTGCGTCCACGAGATCGAAGGCCTCGAATGGCGCACCGGCCCCACCTCCACCGTCACTGGCGCCATGATTATCAACATGCTCCGCTGTGAAGTCGCCGAACGCCTCGTCGCCCGCGGCCAGAAGCCCATCCTGCTGCCCTCGCACCAGTTCGTCGGCAACACCAGCGCCGAAGCCGCTCTCGAAGATTTCTACGAAGGCTACCGGAAGAGCCTCCGGCACCTCTACGAGTAGTCCGGCCGGGCGTCCGCCCGGATGCCGTTGCCTTCCGCGGCCTGCCGCGCCCAAGTGGTGATCTCTGATACCCTCACAGAATCACCCAGGTACCCATCATGCCCAACCCCGTTCGCATCGCCCTTCTCGGCTCCGGCTTCGTCGCCGAGTTCTACATGCAAGGCCTCGCCAATGTCCATGGCCACGAAGTCGTCCTGAACTTCTCCGTCTCCTTGAAACGCGCCCGCGCCTTTGCCGAACGCTGGAATATCGCCGAGTCCACCACCAGCCTCCCCGCCGCTCTTGAACGGAACGACATCGACCTCTTCATCATCGCCCTGCCCAACGAAGCCCACCTCCCCGTCTCGCTTCTCCTCTCCCAACTGAAGCGCAACCAGGTCTGCACCAAGCCCCTCGCCCGCGACAAATCCGAAGCCAAAACCATGTGGAAAGCCGCGCAAAAAGCCGGCAAAATGCATGGCTACGCCGAAACCGAGGTCTTCGCCCCGGCGGTCGTCAAGGCTCGCGAATTCATTGAGTCCGGCGGCATCGGCCAGGTGCTCTGGGTCCGCTCCCGCGAGTCCCATTCCGGCCCCCACTCCGCCCACTTCTGGGACATCGACAAAACCGGCGGCGGCGCCCTCAACGACCTCGCCTGCCATTGCATCGAGGCCGCCCGCTATTTCCACGGCAAGGACAACGAAATCGTCGAAGTCATGTGCTGGGGCGACACCCTCGTCCATCACAAAAAGACCAACGGCGAGGACAACGCCCTCCTCCTCCTCAAATTCGAATCCGGCGGCATCGCCCACTGCGAACTCTCCTGGACCTGCAAAGGCGGCCTCGACCTGCGCAACGAGATCCACGGCTCCGAAGGCTCCATCTTCACCGATGTCACCCGCGGCACCCCCATCACCTCGTTCACCTCCAAAACCGCCGGCTACGTCATCGAGAAAGCCGACATCGACTTCGGCTGGACCCGCCCCCTCCCCGAGGAAGCCTTCGCCTACGGCTATCAGGCCGAAATGCGCCACTTCGTCGAATGTGTCCGCGCCGGCGAAACCCCGCGCGAAACCTACGAAGACGGCTACAAGGTCAACGTCATCCTCGACGCCGGCTACCAGTCCATGCACACGAAGAAGTGGGTCCGGATAAAATACTGACTTCCGTGCAAGACCTCGTCTTCCTCATTACCGGCAACACCGGCATCGCCGAAGCCACCGCCCGCCTCGCCGTCGCCCGCGGCGCGCAAGTCTTCGTCTGTGGACTCGACCCCGAACCCGGCGACCTCCTCCACCTCGAACTCGGCTGCGGCCACTACGCCGGCGACCTCACCGAATCCGAACACGCCGAACGCGCCGTCGCCCACTGCCTCAAAATGTATGGCCACATCGACGGCCTCTTCAACGTCGCCGGCGCCTCCGGCCGCAAACACGGCGATGGCCCCCTCCACCTCCTCTCCGAGCACGGTTGGGAATGGACCCTCGCCGCCAACCTGCGCACCACCTTCCTCGTCTCGCGCACCGTCCTGCGCCGCATGATTCCCCGCCGCTCCGGGTCCATCGTCAACATGGCCAGTATCCTCGCCACCTCGCCCGAAGCCGGTGATTTTGCCACCCACGCCTACGCCGCCGCCAAGGGCGGCGTCGCCGCTCTCACTACCTCGATGGCCTCCACCTACGCGGAGCACAACATCCGCGTCAACGCCATCGCGCCCGGCCTCGTCCGCACGCCGATGAGCCGCCGCGCCCAGCAAAACCCCGAAATTCTCGAAAGAATTAAGCAGAAACAGCCTCTCGCCCAGGGCCTGATGGAACCCGAGGACATCGCCCGCGCCGCCCTGTTCCTGCTTTCCCCCGAATCCTCGATGATCACCGGACAGGTCCTCGGCATCGACGCCGGCTGGAGCCTCCGTTAACCCGCCCACCATGCAACCCATCCCCCTGCGCACCACCGTCATCGGCTCTTACCCCTTCCCTTCCTGGCTCGAATTCGCCTCCGCCCACCTCGCCGAATTTGGACCCGATGACCTCGCCGAACTCCAGGACGACGCCGTCATCGCCGCCCTTCATGACCAGGCCCGCGCCGGCCTCGACGTCATCACCGACGGCGAACAGACCCGCCTCGACTTCAACCTCAGCTTCTACGGCTACATCGAAGGCATCGACCGCGAAACCCAACCCCGCCGCCGCTTCGGTCCGCCCGCTCACGACCAGCGCGGCAAACACCGCGTCACCGGCCCCCTGCGCGCCCCCCGCGGCCTCGGCGTCGTGGACGAATTCCGCCGCCTCCAGCGCCTCGCCCCCGCAGGCCCCACTCTCAAGGCCTCCGTCCCCGGCCCGTACACCCTCTCCGGCCGCCTCGATGGCCCCGGCCGCTGGGCGCTCGCCGAAGAACTCCTTCCTCTCGTCCAGGCCGAACTCGAAGCCCTCATCGACGCCGGCTGCTCCGAAATCTGCGTCGACGAACCCTCCATGTCCTGCTACGGCCACCGCGAGGACCCCCGCGCCTTCGTCCAGCTCTTCAATCGCACCGTTGAGTCCATCGCCGGCCGCGCCCGCCTTTCCACCCACCTTTGCTTTGGCAACTACAAAGCCCGCGCCGTCGCTCCCCGCCAATATCACCCCCTATTTCCCGCCTTTCACGACTTGAATTGCGATGAACTCCACCTCGAAATGGCTTCCCGCGAATTCGCCGAACTCGAAATCATCGCCCCCATCGCCGAAGCCCACGACGTCTCCATCGGCATCATCGACGTGAAGAGCTACTACATCGAAACCCCCGATGACGTCGCCGCCCGCGTCCGCCGCTGCCTCGCGCACGCCCCCGCCAACCGCCTCAGCTTCGCCCCCGATTGCGGCCTCTCCCAAACCGCCCGCTGGGCCGCCCGCCGCAAACTCGAGAACATGGTCAAAGGCGTCCACGCCGTCCGCCGCGAATTATGAAACCCGCTTTCCTCAAAGACCAGGCCTTTCTCGCCGATATTAAAGCCCACCGCGGCGACCCCGGCCTCCGCGTCTGGTGGCTCGGCCAGTCCGGATTTCTCCTCCATTACGACTCCCATTTCGCCCTCTTTGACTCCTATTTGAGCGACTCATTAACCCACAAATACGCCGCCACCGACAAGCCCCACATTCGCCTCACCGAACGCGTCATCGACCCCGCCCTCCTCGCCAACATCTCCCTCGTCACCAGTTCCCACAACCACACCGACCACCTCGACGCCGATACCCTCCTCCCCCTGCGCGCCGCCAACCCCAACCTCGCCCTCATCGTCCCCGAAGCCAACCGCGCCTTCGCCGCCGAACGCCTCCACTGCGACCCCGCCTCGCTCACCGGCCTCATCGACGGCCAGCAGTTCGAACTCGGCCCCTTCACCCTCGAAGCCCTCCCCGCCGCCCACGAAGCCCTCGATACCGACGAACTCGGCCGCCATCATTACCTCGGCTACGTCCTCACCGCCGGCCCCTACCGCGTCTATCACAGCGGCGACACCGTCCTCTATGAAGGCCTCGCCGAACGCCTCAGCGCCTTCGACCTCCACCTTGCCCTGCTCCCCATCAACGGCGCCAAACCCGAACGCCGCGTCGCCGGCAACCTCAGCGGCAACGAAGCCGCCGTCCTCGCCCGCCAGGCCGGTATCGGCCTCGTCATCCCCTGCCACTACGACATGTTCGCCTTCAACACCGCCGACCCCGAGGACGAATTCATCCCCACCTGCAAGGCCATCCGCCAGGCCCATCGCATTCTCCGCAACGGCGAAGGAGTCACTCTCTGATGCACCTCGGCATCGACATCGGTGGCAACCGCCTCAAAGCCGGCCTCGTCGATAACGAAGGCCGCGTCCAATACCTCCACTCCTGCACCACCCCCGGAGCCCTCCCCGAATTCCGCGCCGCCCTCCGCAACCTCGTCGAACCAGCCATCGCCCACCAGCAAATCGAAACCGCCGGCTTCGGCTCCAAGGGCATCATCGACCCCGAAACCACCCGCGTCGAACGCCTTCCCGGCGCCTGGGACTTCCTCGAAGGCGCCCTCCTCCGCGACTTCATCGAAGACCTCCTACCCGCCGCCACCCCCATCCGCGCCGACAACGACGCCAAAG
>DNFG01000372.1 GCA_003487005.1 Bryobacterales bacterium | reverse complement strand
GCACGCTGCGCTATGCGAACTGGCGCTTCAGCGAGACCTGGCGGCAGATGTCGGCGAAGGGTCTGAGCAATCTTGAATGGGACGTGATCTTCGTCCTGCTGCTGTTGCTGGCCGAGGCGTACGCGATTCTGGTGCTGCTGCTGGGCTTTTTTCAGAGCGTCCGCCCGCTGCACCGGACCCCGAAGCCGCTGCCCCCGGACTGGAAAGACTGGCCCACGGTGGACATCTACATCCCGACCTACAATGAGCCGCTGGACGTGGTCCGCCCGACCGTGCTGTCCGCGCTCAATGTCGACTGGCCGCCGGAGAAACTGCGGGTGTACATCCTCGATGACGGCCGCCGGGCCGAATTCCGGGAATTCGCGGCCGAATGCAACGCCGGCTATCTGGTCCGGCCCGACAACAGAGGCGCCAAGGCCGGCAATATCAACCACGCGATGGCGCACACGAATGGGGAATACATCGCCATTTTCGACTGCGACCACATCCCCACCCGCTCGTTCCTGCAGATGACGATGGGCTGGTTCCTGAGTGACGCGAAACTGTCCATGGTGCAGACGCCGCACTACTTCTACACCCCTGATCCGTTCGAGAAGAACCTGGGCATTTTCCGCGAAGTACCGAACGAAGGCGCGCTGTTCTACGGCGTTCTGCAGGATGCCAACGATTTCTGGAACGCCACTTTCTTCTGCGGATCCTGCGCCGTGATTCGCCGGGCGGCGCTCAACGAAGTCGGCGGGATCGCCGTCGAAACCGTCACCGAGGACGCCCACACCGCGCTGCGCCTGCAGCGGCGCGGGTGGAGGACCGCGTACATCCGCTATCCCCAGGCCGCCGGACTGGCCACTTCGAGTCTCGCCGACCACATTGGCCAGCGCATCCGCTGGGCCCGCGGCATGGTCCAGATTCTGCGCCTCGACTTTCCCCTGCTCGGCCGGGGCCTGAGTTTCGCGCAGCGGTTGTGCTATCTGAACGCCACGGTGCACTACCTTTACGCACTGCCACGGCTGATCTTCCTCACGGCTCCGCTCTTTTATCTGCTCCTGAACCGCTCGAATGTCTACGGCTATGTCGGCACCATTCTCGCCTACGCGCTGCCGCATCTGGCCCTCGCCATCACCGCCAACTCGCGTATTCAGGGCCGCTACCGGCATTCGTTCTGGAACGAGGTGTACGAAACCGTGCTGGCGCCCTATATTTTGCTTCCCACGCTGGCCGCGCTGGTCAGCCCGAGGCATGGCAAGTTCAATGTGACGCCGAAGAGCCACGGCTCCGACCGCTCGTACTTCGCGTGGAAAGTGGCCGCGCCGCTACTGGTGCTGCTGACGCTGAACACAGCGGGCATTGTCTACGGCGGATTGCGGATGCTGACCGAGCCCGAGCGGATGGGCCCGCTGTTCATGAACATCTTCTGGGCGCTTCTGAATGTCATCGTGCTGGGCGCCAGCGTCGCCGTCGCCAATGAACAGAGGCAGCGCCGCAAGGAGGCCCGGTTGACCCGGCAGCACGGCGCGCGCCTGATCCTGCCGGACGGCCGGGTCCTGAGCGGCGAGACGGTGGACCTTTCGACCGGCGGGGCGGCCGTCTCGATGCAGGGCGCCGCCGATCTGAGCGCAGGCGCTGAATTGAACCTTCTGATAGCCGCACCCTCGGAGGAGGTGGCCGTGCCCGCCGTGGTCGTGGGCGGGACTGGCAGTATCGTCCGTCTCAACTTCCCGGACGCCGGCGTGCGCCAGTTGGAAGCGCTCACGCGCATCATCTTCACGGATGCCGACCTCTGGCTGTTCGGACACTATGCCAAACAACCGGACCGGCCATGGCGCAGTTTCCGGCGCATCGCCGGGATCTCCCTCGGCGGACTGCTGCTCGTGCCGAGGCTTCTGTTCTGGCGACAGGACGAGAGCGCCGCGCCTGCGCCGCAGGTCCAGCGAAGCCAGTCCGGGCTGCCGGTTCCACTCCTCGCGCTCGCGCTGGCCGGATGGTCGCTGCTTGGCGGCGGACCAGCGCTGCGCGCCCAGCCGTTGCCGCCTGCTCCGGCACCGGCTTCCGTCCTGCTGCACAGCTTCGACGAAGCCCGCGAACTCCGTTCGTTCGGAGTGCGCCAGCCTCTGGCGCTGCGCGGCAGCGAGGCGCAGGCAGCCGTGTCCTTCGCGCTTCCGGTTACCAAAGTCGCCACCAGCGCCAGCCTCGGATTGCACTACCGGCTGTCCCCGGCGCTCACGCCGGCCACCAGCATCCTGAACATCATTCTGAACGGGTCGCCCGTCGCCGCGGTGCCACTCGAACGCGGCAGCGCCGCACCCAACGCCTACACCCACGCCCAGATTGAGATTCCGGCCGAACTGATCGTCGGTCAGAACACGCTGACCTTCCAGTTGCAGGGCCGCTGCGCACTGGGCTGCACGGGAGACGAGGACGACGCGCCCACCCTGATCGCCGAATCCACCACCCTCCGGATGGCCGGTGAGGTCATCCCGATGCCGAATGACCTTTCGCGCTTCCCGCTTCCCTTTTTCGACCTCGCGGCGCCCACGGCTCTGGAGTTGAGCTTCGTTTTCCCGCCCCAGTCCGGCCCCGCCGAGTGGCAGGCCGCGGGGCTGCTCGCTTCCTACTTCGGCAGTCTGGCCGACCACCGCGGGTCCCGCTTCCCGGTCGCCCGCGATGCCATGCCGCAAGGCAATGTGGTCATGCTCGCACTGGCCGGATCCCCGGAGATCTATGGACTCGGGCTGACCGATATCCCTGGGCCGCTGGTCGCGGTCCGCGATAACCCGGCCGACCCATCGGCCAAACTCCTGATCGTTGGTGGCCGGGACAGCGCCGAACTGCTCAGCGCCGTCCGCTCGATCGTTCTGGGCGCCGCCGTCCGCGCCGCCGACGCCGTTCTGCTGGAAGACACGCCGGGCGTGCCGCCCGTCCGCGGTGCGTACGACGCTCCCCGCTGGCTTCCCACCGGCGCCGTCATCCGGATCGGCGACCATGCCCGCATTGAAGATCTCAAGGTCGAGGGTGCGGGCCCCGTCCAGTGGTATTTCCGCCTTCCGCCCGACCTCCACTTCGGCCAGCGGGAGACGGTCCCCCTCCGCCTGCACTACCGCTATGCCGGTCTGCCCCGGGGAGCCCGCGCCGAAATCCGGATCCGTATCAACGGCGTCCAGGTGGGCATCCGCCGCCTGGATCCCGGCGCCCGCGAAACCTCGCTGCGCGAGCTGATCCAGATCCCCGTCGCCTCCCTGTACCCGCGCAACACGCTCACCGTCGACTTCCAGTACTTTGACGAGGCCGGCCGCCGGCCCGCTCCTGGTCCCGGCGCCCCCTCCGGACTCGTGCTTCGCGATTCCGAACTCGACCTGACCAGCCTCGCTCACTTCACGCGCCTCCCGCGCCTCGATCTCTTCGCCAAGGCCGGGTTCCCCTTTACCCGCCACGCCGATCTCTCGGACACCGCCGTCGTCATGCCCGCCGAGCCATCCCCGGAGGAGATCTCCGCTTTCCTCCAACTCGCCGGCTTCTTCGGCGCGCAGACCGGCCATCCCGCCCTCCGCCTCGAAGTGGTCGAGGCCGCGCAGGCCGAGCGAATCAGTTCAAGGGACCTCCTCGTCATCGGGACCCCCGCTTCCCAGCCTCTCTACCGGAAGTGGGAGTGGCTCATGCCGGTCCGCCTGGGCGGCCGCGAATACGCCCTCAACCGGCCCGCTTCCACGTGGCACCGCCTGCTCAGTTTCCCGATCACCGCGCAGGGCCGGGCCCGTTCGCGCCTGCAGGACCTGCTTGCCGGATCCGCCCCACAAGGACTCCTCCTCCAGGCCTTTGTCTCCCCGCTCAACCCGCGCCGGAGCGTCGTCGCTGTCAGCGCGGCCGTTCCGGCGGGTTTCGCCGGACTGCCCGTTCTCATCGAGCAGGGCCAGGGGGACTCCACTCTCGGCGGCAACGTCGCGGTCGAATCCAGCGGCCTGTTCGTCTCTTACCAGATCCCCGCCGAAAGCTACTATCTCGGCGCGCTCGAATGGCGCGAGGCGATCGACTTCTGGGTCGTCCGTTACCTGTGGGTCCTTCCGGTGCTCGTCATCATGCTGGCCCTGCTGCTCGCCCGCGCCACCCTGCGCTGGGCCGACGCCCGCGCCGCTGCCCGGCTCCGCGCCGAGATCTAGTCATGCTGCCTCGCCGCGCCATCCTGTCTCTTCCGGCCGCCGTCCTCTCGGAGTCGCCGTGCGACGCCTGGCCCCTCTGGCCTGCCGCCGCCCGGCGGCTTATCACTCCCGAGGGCCGCGTCCTCGATTTCAGCAGCGGCAATCGAACCACCTCCGAAGGGCAGGCCT